>JAXDQG010000513.1:0-9633 GCA_034667945.1 Acidimicrobiia bacterium
GCCTGGTAGAACAGCGCCGATTCGAAGCCCTCGCGATAGACGGCGGTGAAGCCGACCAGCATCAGGGCCGTGGTCGAGCCGACGGAGACTGCCGTCCACACCCGGGCCCGAAGGAACTCGAGCCATCGCTTCTGCTCCAAGCGGGCAACCAGCCAGAACGACACGTAGAACAGGACGGCCACGGCGGCCAGCGCCGTGATGGCCTCCAAGATCTCACGACCTAGCGGGATGGCCGCTAGCACGCTCCGCAGAACGACGAAGGTGAACAGGGTGGCGACCCCGGCAGCCGCCATTCCCCAGAGGATCGGACGCCGGTACTGCGTGGCCTTGGCAGCCTCGAGGTAGCCCAACAGCACCGACACCAGCAGCACGGCTTCGAGACCCTCGCGGAAGATGATCAGGAAGGACTGCCCGAAGATCACCGCCGGCGCCCCGAGGCCGGGGTCTGTGAGGCGCCGCTCGGCGCTGTCGATCAACCCTCGCAGCTCGACGATGTTCGATCGGACCTCGTCGGTGGAGGCACCGGAAGAGATGAGCCCTCGGATCTCCGCGAACTTTGTCTCGGCATCGGAGGTGAGCCGCTCGTCGACCACACGAAGCGGGATCTCGACCGCCTCGAAGTGGCTGAGATAGCCGGCCTTCGCCTCATTGAACGCCTGCTCGGCGCGACCCTCCTTCACGAGGCTCAGCGTCTGGTCGATCGACTGCCGCACGATGTCGAGTTGTCGGACGGCCTCGCCACGGGACACGTCGGTAGTGGCTGCGGACGCCTGGCCGGCCCCGAGACAAACGCTTCCCAGCACGAGCGCGACGCCGAGCAATACGCGAACCAACCAACGAGTCATGACTCACCCCGGATATTTGCTGAGGTAGCCGGCAACCGCCTTGGAAACCTCACCGGCCGCCTGCTGGGCCTTGGCTGCGTCGCCACTGTCAGCCGCCTTCTCGAGCAGGGCGAAGTTGTCCTCGAAACGGACATAGGTGTCCTGGTCGTTTGCCTTGATCGTGCCCTCGATCTTTTTCCACACCGGCTCGATCTGGTCGGTCAGGCTCTTGGCCTTGGCCTTGTCGCTGCCGGCAGCAGCCGCGACGCCGGCCACCGTGGTCTCGAGTTGCTTGAGGCCGTTGCTCACCTCGGCGGCAGTGGCGCGATGTTCTTCCGGCGCAGTCGTCGTGGCGGACTGGCCCGACGAGTTCTTCGAGTCGCTCCCGCAGGCGGCGGCCCCGAAGAGCGTCAGCGCCGCCACCAAGACCGGAATCGCACGCCGCATCCGAATCACTGCCACCGTGGTCACCTCCTGCGGACGGCTGGACTCTCCGAGCCGAACGTCGGTATCTAAGGCGTCCCTAACATAGGCTGTCAAGCCAGCATTAAAGGGCCCATCAGGCCGGCGAGCTACACAAGGCTGGTCATCCCCGGCCGTCGCGAGGCGAGCCCGCTCGGGAAGCGGCAGAACCATGTGCCGTCGGCGACGTTGGCATGTGGTGTGGCGCACGCGGCCTCCCCCGGTGGCGAGCTCGGGCCCGAACGGTAAGGCATGCCTAAACTACCTCGCAAGGCACCGATATCCCCAGGCCTCGACCAGCCTTGACCGTGCTGACACGCCGGCCACCCGCTGGGATCGCCGAATTCGGCGCGCCCAGCGCGCGAGACATGCGGACGCGGCGATCTCAGCCAGTCGCGTCAGCCGGCGGGATCGCGTCAGCCGGCGGCATCAGCCGCGTTGTCACTCGCCGCCGTAGGTGCCGAAGCTCCACAGATTTCCCTCGAGATCCCGCACGGTGAAGCCGCGCGAGCCGAAATCGGTGTCCTCGAGGTCGCGCACGACAACAGCACCAGCGGCCACTGCCCGCTCGAACAAGCCGTCCGGTTCACTGCAGACGATGTACACGGCGTCGTTGCCGGTTGCACGCCGGCCAAAGGGCGAGTCGTCCTTGCCGGCCGAGCCGAACATGACACCGCCCCCGTCGGGCCAGCGCATCTCTGCATGCTCGATGATGGACGGGTCGTCGGGTCGCGCGTGGGCGGCTCGCTCTTCGAAGCCGAAGGCCTTGCCGAGGAACTCGATGGCACCTCGAGCATCGCGATACGTGAGGACGGGCCAGACAATGGGTGTGTTTGGGCTCATGCCGTCATGGTTGCCGTTCGCCTGCGGGTATGTCCCGGAAAGCCTTCGGGTATGTCTTGGAGGCTAGCTTCGCGAGCGATCCACCAGGCCAGCCAGCCGGGGCGCGGGTGCGTGCGTGATCCACTCCGATGTTCCGGCGGTAGGACGGCGAGTAGCCGGCAGTGGGATCAGCCGCTCCCATATGGGCGGGTGATGATCTCGAGAAGGTGGCCGTCCGGATCCTGGAAATAGGTGCCCCGACCGCCGTCGTGATGGTTGATCTTGCCCGCTTCAGTCTGCGCCGGATCTGCCCAATAGGGGATGTTCCGACGCTGGATACGATCGAAGATCTCGTCGAAGTCCTGCTCGCCGACCAAGAAGGCGTAGTGCTGGCCGGAGATGTCACCATCGATCTCGTGGAAGTCGAGCGAGACGTCATTGTCGACGTTGGTCACGAGGAAAGGGCCGAATGGCTTGGCCTCGGAGAGACCGAGCACCTCGGTGAGGAATGCCGCCGACCGCTGCTTGTCCCGACACCAGATGATCGTGTGGTTCAGTCGGACGCTCATGACCGCTCCTCGTGCCGATGACCCCTCTGGCAAGTTCAGGACCCGCAGGCTTGCGACCGGGCGAGCCGCATTCCCGGCGGGCCAGATGGACCAACTGCCGGCCTCATTGACTAGGCGCGGACAGCCGCTTTGCGGCGGTCCCAGGCAGTGGCGCACGGCTCACACATGTCCAGCTTCACCCGCATGACGGCTTCACGCTCGGTTGTTGCCACCTTGGAGCACTGGCTCATGTGATCTTCATAGGTGGAGCAGATGCACGCGCACGAGGTCGCCATGCGCGCACGCTACCCCGGGCCGAGACGAGGCGTGAGGGGAATGGAAGCGCGCTGCCCTTTGACAATCTGCGCGGGCGCAACGATCAGCCGCGACCCCGGATGAGACGACCCGGCATGGCACCGGTGGGCTCGCCGTCCTCGTAGGTGACCTGCCCGTTGCAGATCGTGGCCTTGTAGCCGTGAGCCCGCTGGATCAGGCGCCTCCCGCCCGCGGGAAGGTCGTAGACCATCTCCGGGTCTTCGAGGCGCAACCGGTCGTAATCGATGACGTTCAGGTCGGCCTTGTAGCCGGGAGCGATCACACCCCGATCGGTGAGGCCGTAGACCCGAGCCGTGTCCTGCGTCATCTTGTGCACGACGAACTCGATCGGCAGCTTCGGGCCCTTGACCCGATCTCGCGTCATGTAGGCGAGCATGTACGTGGGCACGCTCGCATCGCAGAGCACTCCGCAATGGGCCCCACCATCGGAGAGTCCGAACACCGAGTGCCGACGCTCGATCGCCTCGATCTGCTGGCTGAGATTGCCGTCATAGCGGCCGAGCAAGAAGAGGATCGGCCGGCGGTCGGCCATGACATCCATAAGGGCCTCCCGGACCGTCACGCCTCGCGCCTCGGCGATGCCGGCGATCGAGTCCTGATAGGAGGGTTCGTAGCTGAGATCCTTGGGCAGCACGTACATCTTGTGCCATGTCGAGATCATCTTGTTGGTGTCGGCGTAGCGCGAGACCTTGGGATCGTCCCGGAGCACCTTCGCCCGGAACTCGGGATCGCGCAGCACACGGCGCTGCTCGTCGAACGGCAGCCCTTTGATCTCGTCATAGGAGGGGAACTGCCGCATGGGATTGATGGTGCCCTCGAGGGTCATGAGCACCGAGGCCGGTCGGGCACCGACCTGAGGCCGGATGCTGAAGCCTTCGGGATTGAGCCGGTCAGCCAGGTCCCAGATTCCGTTGTTGACCGTCGGCGTGACCAGCAGCGTGATGGGGCGGCGCATCACGCGGGCGATGTGCTCGATCCACGCCAGCTCCGTCGGGCTCTCAAGATGGTCGGACAGGATCTCCATCGTCCCGTGCCCGAAGCCGCTGAAGGCGTGCGCGATCGCCACCATCTCGTCGGCGGACGCATGGGTGCCGGGGATCTCGTTGCCGGCCTTGTCGAGATGGCCATAGAACCGCGAGGTCGAGAAGCCGAGAGCGCCGTCGGCCAAAGCCTGGCGCGTGATCTCGGACATGTGGGCCATGTCGTCGGCCGTGGCCGCGTCATAGCAGCGCTCCCCCATGACGTAATGGCGAAGGGCGACGTGGGGAACCTGTGCGCCGATATCGATCGTGTAGGGCGTGTCGATGGCATCGAGATATTGGCCGAAGGTCTCCCATCCCCACGGGATTCCCTCGTGAAGGGCCGTGCCCGGGATGTCCTCGACGCTCTCCATCAAGGCCACCAGCTCGTCTTCGGAGCCCGGTCGGACAGGCGCGAAGCCGACGCCACAGTTCCCCATCACGACGGTCGTGACGCCATGCCAGCTCACCGGCGTGACCTGCTTGTCCCAGCAGACCTGACCGTCGAAGTGTGTATGGATGTCCACGAAGCCGGGCGTCAGCAGCCGGCCCTCGGCGTCGATCACACGAGCGGCAGGCCGCGTGATCTTGCCCACTTCGGTGATGCGTCCGTCGGAGATGGCGACCCCGCCATCGAACGCCGGCTGTCCCGTGCCATCGATGACACGAGCGTTGGTGATGATGAGATCGTCCACGACACCCCCTGGCGAGACCTGGCGGAATGCTAGCCGGCAGGCTCCCCGGACACCTCGGGATCAGCTCAGACGGATGTGTCTCCCGATGACAGCTTTGCCAGCTGCGCCTTGAGCTCTCGGCGCTCCTGGAAGCGTTTCGTGTCATCGCGAATCACCGCTGCAATGCCCAGCGGCTTCGTTTTCTCAGGGCCGGCAAGCAGGGAGACGGTGAACGCAATGGAGATGGAGTGGCCGTCCTTGTGCTGGGCGGGCACTTCGAGCAGCCTGTCGCCATATTCGGTGTGCCCGGTTGCCATCACCTCGTGATAGCCCTTCCAGTGGCGGCCTTGGAGGCGCTGGGGAATGATCACGTCCAACGACTTGCCCATGACGTCATCGGCGACCCACCCGAACACGGCGGTTGCCGCTTCATTCCAGAACACGATGTCACCGCGGGCGTCGCAGATGATGACGGCATCGGCGAGGTCCCTCACGAGCTGTGCGAGGCAGCGGTCGTCGACGAACTGTCCCTCGCGGTCGGGTGCTTCCATGTGCGTTCCTTAGACCTTTCCTCGATAGCGCCTCGCGTACGCCGGCGACGTGCTGACGCAGGAGGTCGCATCCGCTCCGAGCTCGCGACGAAGCACCCGCGATGGCGAACGCCGGCCAGTTCGAGACCTGATGACAGAATGGCGCTGAGAATGGACGAGCATCCCACCCGCCGATCGAATATTTCTAGCGACGGCTAGCATATTGGCAGAATGACCTCGCTGCAGCAACAAGCCCGGGCGCTGGGCGATCCCACCCGGTACAACATCTTTCGCTATGTCGTGGACGCCGTTCGCCCCGTGGGCGTAGCCGAGCTGACCGAGCACTTCGCGCTCAATCACAACGCCATCCGCCAGCACCTCAACAAGCTGGTCGAGGCCGAGCTGATCAACGAGCAGACCGCCCGGAGCAAGACGCGCGGTCGCCCCCGGCTGGAGTACCGGGTCGATCCCGCAACCGAGAGCCGTTGGGGCGTGACGGGCCCATATGAGCGCCTGTCCCTCCTACTCAGCGAGATCGTGCGCAGCGGCGACACACCGCTGGAGGTCGGCCGTCGCGCCGGTCGGCGTGAAACGTCCGATCCGGAAGCCGACGCGGTCGCCGAACTGATCGCGCAGATGGCCGTGCACGGGTTCGAGCCCACGACCTGCCGTGAGGGCTCCGCGGTCGAGATCACCCTGACCCGATGCCCATTCGTCAGCACCGCGATGGCCGATCCGGAGACGGTCTGCAGCTTGCACCTCGGGATCGCCCGCGGCATCGCCGAAACCCTGGGCGGATTGGTGGTCGACGAGCTCGTGCGCCACGATCCCCGGGTGGCCGGCTGCCGTCTGCGCTGCCATCTGCCGAAAGAGGCCGCCACCGGCGCGTGACCGTCCGGGCGGAGAGATCTCGGCGAAAGACTGCTGCCTGCCGATGTACGCTCCCTTCCTCGGGAGCTTGGCCGCATTGGGCTCATACCCTCTCTCCGCGGAGGCGTGCAATGACCGCAGAAGACTTCTACAAAGAGGGTCACCGCGCGCTGCAGGACCGCTTCGGCACCCGTGCGCTAGCGGATCGGTGGACCGAGACCGTCATCAAGGACGAGATCGCCGACTGGCAGATGAAGATGGTCGAGCGGGCACCCTATTTCTGGCTCGCAACCGCTGACGCGGAGGGCTGGCCCGACGTTTCCTACAAGGGAGGACGGCCGGGGTTCGTGAAGGTCATGGACGACAAGAGAACGCTGATGTTCCCAAGTTACGACGGGAACGGCATGTTCCGCTCGCTGGGCAACATCAGCGTGAACCCTCGCGTTGGCCTTCTGTTCGTCGATTTCGCCCGACCGAAGCGCTTCCGCGTCAAGGGCCTCGCCACCATCATTTACGACCCAGCAGTGCTGGAGCGTTGGCCGGGCGCCGAAGCGGTGGTCTCCGTCGACACGCGGAATGCCTTCTCCAACTGCCCGCGTTATGTGCACGACTCCACGACCGGGAAGCTCTCGCCATATGCGCCTGGCGGCGAGGTCGACCCGCCTGTCCCCGAGTGGAAAGAATGGGACGATGTGAAGCCGCTTCTGCCAAATCGCTGAGCCGAAACGCGGGATCACAACGTGGAAAAGAGGCCAAGACACTTAGCGGATAGGCCGGCGCCCCGCAGTAGTCACACTGCGAGCGCCGGCCGCATCAGCCAGGCTGTTGGTTACTGTCGACGCCGCAGCGCCCGCCAGGCCAACGTGAGGCAGATCAAGGCGGTCAACAGGCCGGCGTAGCCAGCTGCCTGCAGGCCACCTCCTGCCTCCGGAGCGCCCGTGGGCGTGGTCGGGGGCAACGAAGACGGGCCGTTGAGCGTGCTGGCGGCCAACTCGTCGGCGATCTTCGCCGTCGGGGCCGTCTTCGTGGCCTCCTTCTCAGCGGTGCCGGCCGCCCCGGAGGCGGAGCCCCGGGTCGATCGAGCAATCGTCGTGCTGGGGAAGCTGCTGGTGTGGCCGGCATAGCCGGCAGCAGTCGGCCGCTCCGACTTTCGACGGGCCTCGTCGAACCCGCTGATCAGGTTGGTCAGCGGAAAAGCGTCGCTCGGCTGCGGCACAGCCACGGGCACGACGGTCGGCGTGTAGGCCAGCGTTGCAGGGGGCGGCGGCGGAGGCGCCTGGGTGGGCGCCGGCGAGCCACCTGCAGGAACCGGCGGCGTGACACCGAAGGGGTGGCGAGCGGGAGGAGTCGGCGTCGGAGATCCGGGGGCCGGCGTTCCCGGGGATGGCGTTCCCGGGGACGGCGCTCCGGGCACAGGAGCCGGGGGAGTCGGCGTTCCGGGCGTGGGTGCCGGCGGATCGGCAACCGGGGCGGGCGGCGTGGGGTCGGCCGGCGGGGTCGGCGTGGGATCACCCGGGGTCGGCGTGGTCGGGCCCGGAACCGGCGTTGGAACCGGCGGCGGCAACAGAGGCAACAGATCGGAGTCGGCTGCGTCCTCGGCGCGGAGGATGCCCCATAGCCCGAGATCGACCTGGTTGTGGATGAGGGCGTCGCGGTAGAGATAGTCACCCGCCTGTCCCCGGGGGCCTCCCGCTCCACCCACAAGGTCGAAGGTGAACGACCGACCAGGCAGGATCATGCCCTGGGCGCTGCGGATCGTGGACTCCGTGTCGTTGCCCTGGTAGTGCCAGCCGTGGCCGGCCAGGACGAAGCTGTGCGCCCGACCCCGATCGGCGCCCTGGAGCAAACGGAGCCGCACCGGATCGCCGACCTGGGCCCGGAGCACCGGGGTCGCCGGATCGCCGTGGTGCTGCGAAGAGAACACGTGGGCCGGGTCGGGATTGGCCGCGAGACGAGGGGCGAAGGGAGCCGTGGCGTAGTTGACGCCCCGCTGGCCACCCTCGTAGGCATCGCCCGGAAGGCTGGCCGTGGGGGCGGGGGCGCCGGTGGTGTCACGCAGGTTGAGTCCGTCCTGCCAGTACAGCGAGAACTCGCGGTACGCCTGGGCGACACCATCGGCGTCGGTCCAGCGGATGTCGGCCTTGGTGCCGTTGATCACGGGTGTGCCGGTGGTCGGGTCGGTCCAGGTCGATCCGCTCGGCTCGACGAGCAGTGCGCCGAACAGGCCGTGGTGGCGATGGCCACGCCGGTCGCCGAAGTCGACCAGGTTCAGGGTTGCGCCGCTGAGCTGGGCGGGGACCTGCCACTGGTAGGTGATGGACTCGCCTGGGGCGATGGTCTGGTCGAAGTTGTAGCCCACGGTGGCTCCGTCCGCCCGGGTCACGTCGTAATCCAGCATCGAGACGTGCATTGACACCCGGTTGCTGGCCGGGAAGGGAGCATCGGCGGGGAGCGGCACGTCACCGTCGTGCGGACCGAGCCCGTCAATGGGCAACCGGTTGGTGAGCTTCACCCGGACGCAGTCGCCGGCATTGGCCCGCAGCGTCAGGGGCTCGGGCCGCTTGCTGCCGGCAGCGATCGCCTCGGCCTCGGACTCGAGTGCGTAGATGGCGCCGTGGGGGTCGTGCTCGCCGGTCGCCGGGTCGTAGACCAGGTCGGTTCGCATGGCCACCACCTGGTAGTCACGGGCGGGGGCCTGCGACCAGCAGGGGTTGCGGCTGGGCCCGGCCGGCGTCACCGCCTGCCCGGGTTGCATCGCCGGCCAGGGATTGCCATTGCCGGGTGCGGCCCTGTCGGGGAGGGGTTGGAGCTTCGGCGTGCGGGCACCGTGGATGCGGAAGATGCCCCACATGCCGAGCCACTGGTCGTCGAGGGCGGTCGAGCCGTAGAGATAGTCGCCCGGCCCACCCGCACCGGCCTCGAGAATGGCCGGCACGCCGGTCGAGGAGGCTCCGTTCGAGCCCACCACGGTGTCCGCATCGGAGTCGGGCTCGTAGCGGACGTGCGCCCCGTAGAGCTCGAAGTTGAAGTACTCGGCGAGGCTGACGCCCTGGTTGTCGGTCCAACTGGAGGCGGCGTTGTCGGGTTCCGTGAGCCAGCGGTGGCCGTGGAGGTTGAAGGTGTGCATCTCCTCGTGGCTGCCGGTCACGTTGCGGATGACGACGGGGTCGCCGGGATAGGCCTGCAGCAGCGGGGTGGAGGGGTCGCCGTGCACGGCGGAGGAGTAGACGTAGGCCGGGTCGCCCTTCGGCCCTGCTGCGCCGGGCCGGGTGCGGATCTGGAAGGGCTCGTTGCGGTAGTTGATGGCGTAGCCACCCTGGTCACCGGCGTATTCGCCGGGCGCGGCGGGGGGTTCGACAGGGTCGCCGGCGCCGTGGTCTTTCCACATGGGGGCCCGGTCCTGGTAGAAGACCGTGAATTCCCGGAAGTCGGGGCCGCTGGCCGAGCGGATGTCAGCAGACACGCCGATGCCGTCGGTCTGGTTGCCGGTGGCGGGGTCGTGCCAGGTGGCGTCCACGGGTTCTACGTTCATGGCGGCGAACAGGCCG
>JAXDQG010000514.1:0-2635 GCA_034667945.1 Acidimicrobiia bacterium
GATTGCTTGCACCTTATACGGGCCTAGCTCTAAGGGCCGAGAATGCACGCAGCGCCACATCGGAAAACTCTTCGGCCCGTCAACAGCCCAGTTCCACCCCAAGCGACAAGACGTGCGAAGGTCAGAAGGAGGGTCCGGTAGGCCCGGACTTCGCGCCGCCGCTCGTCGGGCAAGTGGGCTCGATATGCTGCCCGAATAAGCGGCCGACCTGGGGGATCAGCATGGACCGACGACCCGTGAGCGATTGGGCGAGTGACTGGGATTACCTCGCGCCGGACTACCGTGCGCGGACGGCCGAGATTTGGGATGGGCTTAGGCAGCGCTGCCCCGTGGCCCATACCGATCGCTTTCAGGGCGCTTGGCTCACAATCAACTTCGATGATGTTGGCAAGGTTGCACACGATCCCAGTTCCTTCTCGTCTCGAGTCACGAATCTCTACGACGAGATGCCTGAGAGGTTGATGGCAATGCCGCCAATTAGTCTTGACCCTCCGGATCATGGCAAGTATCGGCGAATCGTGCTTCCCGCGTTCACTCCGAAGGCGGTGGCAAAGCTCATCTCGGAAACGGAAACGTACTGCAACACACTGATCGACGGCTTCGTGCAATCGGGAACGGCGGACGGATCACAGGACTTTGCGCAGCATATCCCTGTTTTCGTTACGGCAAAGCTGCTTGGTCTACCGGACAGCGATGGTGATCGTTTCCGCCAATGGGTGCATGGGGTTGTGGAAATTGGCCCGAGCGATAACGTGGCCAGCGCCGAAGCGTTGCGGGAGATGTTGGCCTATTTCCGTGAACAGCTGGCGCAGCGTCGTGAGGATCCCCGCGAAGACGTGACAACCCTCGTAGCAAACGGCATAGTCGACGGGGTGCCCATTCCCGAACGGGTACAAGCAACAATGCTCATCCTCCTACTGCTCGGCGGCGTCGATACCACTTGGTCTGCGATCGGCTCGGCTCTTCTCCATTTGGCCATACATTCGGAAGACCAGGCCCGGCTCCGAGCGGAACCGGATCTTTTGGACACGGCCATCGAGGAGTTCCTCCGGTTCTACGCGCCTGCAGAAATAGGTCGCGTGGCAACTCGCGAGACCGAGATCGGCGGTTGTCCAGTCGCGGCCGGAGAATACGTCTGGCTATCCTTTCCCGCAGCAAACCGCGATCCCGCGGCGTTCCCGCATGCAGACCAGTTCATCATGGATCGGAAAGAGAACCGACACCTGGCATTCGGTTTAGGCATCCATCGGTGTCTCGGATCTAATCTTGCCCGTATGGAAATGCAGGTTGCGCTTCGGATCTGGTTGCAACGTGTGCCGACTTTTCGGCTACAGGATGAAGCGACCATCGATTGGACCTCGGGCGGCAACATTCTCGGCCCGAGGCGGATACCAATCAGTTTCTGAAGGTGACTGGGCCGGTTTAACTTTATCTCCTTAACCCAGCTGTGAGCTGAGGGTTGCCTGAGCCAAGCATTTCGGTATGCTGGGTTGGTAGTAACGGGAATTTCCCATGCGCTCAATCAGCAAAGCATCGGCGCCACGTGCTGGCACCACTTCCATAATGTGGACAAGTCGGCTTCGGTCGGCATCGTCTGGCGCTGGTTGCACTCCAGCTCAATACCGAGATTTGTCCGGCGAGACTTACGTCACGCGGGCGAACAGGGTGATAAGCGCCAGCCCACCGGTGGCGATGACACCAATCCACAGGCCCACGACGATATTGATCATGGCCACGACTAAGAGCACCACGCCCAACAGGATTCGGGTGCGCCTGGTCACCATGATCCCCCGCCTCCCCCACCACCGGGCAGATGCGGCTCGCTCGGACCTGCCACCAGCCAGTCAGAGCAGGCGGCGTAGACCGAACGTCTGTCCCATATGCAGAAGTCGCATTCTCACCACACGCGGTCACCACATGATGTGACGACCGCTCACCAGGTCACGTCGCACGATCCTCTCGTGCAGTACGAGATCACGGTCAAGGGACGTCTCGGAGCCCGCTGGGCGGCCTGGTTCGACGGGCTCGCCATCAGCAACGGCGACGACGGCACCACCGTCCTCCGCGGCTCGGTCGTCGACCAAGCCGCGCTGCACGGCCTCCTGCAGAAGCTCCGCGACCTCGGCATCCCGCTGGTCTCGCTGACGCAGGTCCCAGCCCACGACGCACCCGAAGGGGACAGACCATGACCTCTAGCCGTACCGCCAAGCCGCCGATGAGCACCGCCCGCAAGGCGACCCTCGCCGCCGGCCTCTTCTACATCGGCACCTTCGTCTTCTCGATCCCGGCCCTGCCGCTCTACGACCACGTCGTCAACCACACCACCCAGTTCGTCCACGGCAGCGGCGGCACGACCGCCGTCCTGTGGGCCGGACTCATCGAGGTTCTCACCGGGCTCACCGGGATCGGCACCGCCGTCGCCCTGTACCCGATCCTCAAGCGCCATGGCCAGGGCCGGGCCGTCGGGTTCGTCGCCAGCCGCACCCTCGAAGCCGCCACCATCGTCATGGGCGTCGTCGCCGTCCTCGGCGTCGTGACCCTCCGCCAGGACTTCGCCGGCGCCAGCGGCGCGGACGCGGCGGCGCTCACCACGTCGGCTCACGCGCTGGTCGCCGTCAAGGACTGGACCTTCCTC
>JAXDQG010000515.1:0-2993 GCA_034667945.1 Acidimicrobiia bacterium
GAGCACAGTCGGGTTGCTGATCCACCCGCTGTGTCCGTGGCTGCCGTCGCCTCGACAAGGAGACGCAATCCACGATGACCACTGCACCTGATCGTCAACTCATCGAGCAGCGACCAGAACCAGAATCCGAACAACCGCGGCCGACGCTGGCAAGGGTGAGCGGCCTCGGCTTCCGCTACCCTGCGGCGCCGCGCCCGGTCCTGGACGAGGTCGCCTTCAAGGTCGAGGCCGGTCGGAGCATCGGCATCGTGGGACCAAGTGGCTGCGGCAAGTCGACGTTGCTCGCGCTCCTGGCCGGGCTCCTTCGACCCACTGGCGGGGCAATCGAGTGGGCCCCGGTGTCGCCCGGTCGCCATCCCATCTCCATGGTCTTCCAGAAGGACACCCTTCTCCCGTGGCGCACGGTCACCGACAACGTGCTCCTCTCCTCCCACCTCAAGGAAGGTCGTCGTGCCCGCGGCCGTGCGGGGGAGAAGCCAAAGGTCGAGGACCTGTTGGCCCTCGCCGGGTTGACCGAGGCAGCGTCGCTGTACCCCCACCAGCTCTCTGGAGGAATGCGTCGGCGGGTCGCCTTCCTCTCGGCGGTCGCACCATTGCCACGCACGCTCCTCCTCGATGAGCCGTTCTCGTCAGTGGACGAACCGACTCGGGTCGACATCCACCAGGACGTCTTCGACATTGCTCACAAATACGACATGACGATGATCCTCGTCACGCACGATCTCGCCGAGGCGCTGTCGCTGTGTGACGAGGTGCTCATCCTCAGCACCAGGCCCGGAACCGTGGTCAGCAGCCACCCGGTGCCGTTTGGCCGGCAGCGCAAGATGCTGGAGCTCCGCCAGACGCCCGAGTTCTTGGAGATGTACGGACTGCTGTGGCGCGACCTGAGCCAGCAGATCGCGATCGGAAAAACGAGGACGGGCAATGGCAACGCTCTCTAGCACCATCGCTCGGACGCCACGCCGGTCGCGGTCTTCGGTCATTGCTGCCCAATTGCTCGTGCTCGCGATGTTCATCATCGCTTGGCAATGGGTCCCGACGATCGGTTGGTTCCAACGCCGGAGCAAGCTGTTCGACCCGTTCTTCATCAGCTCGCCCAGCAAGATTGCAACCCGAGCGGTGGATCTCGCCCGGGGCAGGGGAGACGTCTCGATCTGGCCCTACGCCGGCCGTACCCTGCAGGCGGCGCTCATCGGCACCATCATCGGCATGGTCCTGGGCGCGTTCGTCGGTCTGGTACTCAGCCACTCGGACTTCCTCAGCCGCGTCTTTCGGCCCTTCATCGCTGCCATCAACGCCATCCCGAGAATCGCCCTCATCCCAATCGTCGTGGTCGTGTTCGGCCCGAGTTTCAAGTCGAGTGTGATCATCTCGGTCCTCATTGTCTTCTTCGTGGCGTTCTTCTCTGCATGGGAAGGCGGACGCAGTGTGCCCAGCGTCGTCGTGCAGAACGCCGAGCTGCTGGGCGCATCGACCTGGGATGTGCTTCGGCGGGTTCGACTCCCGTATGTCGTGGCATGGGCGATTACGGCGCTTCCGTTGGCAGTGACGTTCTCGCTGCTGACGGTCGTGACCGGTGAGCTGCTCACCGGCTACGCCGGGTTCGGACGTCTGATCTCGCTGGCCAACATGACCGCCGATGCCACCACAACGTTCGCGGTGGCCGCGTACCTCGGCGCGATCGGCGTTGTCGCGGTTGCGCTGGCGCAGCTGGTCCGCAACCGGCTCCTGCATTGGTGGGACGCCAACTAACGAATCGGCACGCGCCGCCTCAGCGCCTGGGACGGTGCTGGCGCGCGCACTCCGCCCGATCCGAAGAACCGTGTCATGCGACCGCCGAGGGGTGGTCAGGCAGAAAGGAACAACTGACGTGGAGCACTCTGGCCTCGGGGGCGTGGTCGCGGCCGACATCGGCGGCACATTCACCGACATGCTCTTGGCCGAGGGAGGGACTCTTCGCTCAGTGAAGATCCCCTCGAGCCCGCCGCGGTTCGGGCAGGCCATCACGGAGGGGATAAAGCTCCTCCTCGGTCTGGATCACGTGGTCGAGACCGACCGGCTGGACACCTTCCTCCACGGTGCGACCGTGGCGACCAACGCACTGCTGGAGAACAAGGGGTCAGCAACGGCCCTCGTCACGACGAAGGGCTTCAGGGACGTCCTGGAGATCGGGCGGACGAAGCGGCCCACGGTGCTCAGTGTGCGCTGGAGGAAGACGCCTCCCCTGGTGCCCCGCCATCTTCGATTCGAGGTGACCGAGCGGATCGGCGGTGACGGGAGCATCGTCACCCCATGCTCGGTCGACGAGGTCCGGGCGCTCGCAGGGATGCTTCGGTCGGCAGGCGTCGACTCGGTCGCGGTCTGCTTCATCAACTCCTATGTGAACCCCGAGCACGAAGCGCTGGTGGCGTCGATCCTGCGACAGGAACTCCCAGGTGTCTTCGTCACTGCGTCCACAGAGATCGTGCCGGAGCTGCGGGAGTACGAGCGCACGAGCACGACGGTCGTCAACGGCTACGTCGGACCGGTCGTCGGCAATTACATCGCCGAGATCCAGCAGGACATCGAGGTCTTTCGGGCCGGCGCCCGGTTCCGGATCATGCAATCGAACGGGGGTCTCACCGGACCCGACGGTGCCCGCGCCGAGCCGGTCCGATTGATCGAGTCCGGCCCGGCCGCAGGCGTGACGGCCGCCACGCTGGTGGCTCGTTCTCTCGGCGAGTCCCGGGTGCTCGCGTTCGACATGGGCGGCACGACTGCGAAGGTCAGCCTCATCGAGGACTTCAGGCCGGCCGAGGTCATGGAGTTCGAGGTGGGTGCCGGCATGAACTCCAGCCACTCCGGGGGAGGAGGCGGGTACCCGATCCGCGTCCCCTCGGTCGACATCGTCGAGGTCGGCGCCGGCGGTGGCAGCATCTTCTGGATCGACGCCGCGGGCCAGCCGCACGTCGGCCCACACAGCGCGGGTGCCGTGCCCGGCCCGGTGTCCTATG
>JAXDQG010000516.1:0-9167 GCA_034667945.1 Acidimicrobiia bacterium
CACGACGACGACATGGGCGAGGTGACCGTGTGCGGCCGCCCGTTGCACGGCGCCGCGCACGGACTCCAGACAGCGGCTGATCAGCTCGACCTCGTCGTGTGCCGGGACGACCACGAGCAGCTTCCAGTGCGTCTTTTCGGGATGGGTCACTTCCGCCAGGCCTCCAGGCGGAAGGCGTCCTCGACGTGGGACTGGGCCGGCAAGGGCTGGAGCGCCGGTGAGTCGCCGAGGATGCGATGGACCTCGTCACCCGAGAGCTTGTGGTCGGTAGAGGTCCCCCGCCAGTGGACGGCGAGCAGGTCGCCACCAGGCTCGAGGCTGTCGATGACCTTGTCCCGCAAGCGTTCGAGGGCCGGCGGGGTGAAGTAATAGCCCAGCTCGCTCAGGACGATGAGGTCGAATCGGCCCGCTGGCCAGACGCTTGGGACTGCGCCGCAGGAGATGTCGACGTGCCGGAAGCGCTGGCAGCGTCGCCGCGCCTCGGCCACCGCGGTCGGCGCCGCGTCCGTGGCGACCAGTGATTCGCAACGAGCAGCGAGTCGCTCGGTGAGCGCTCCGATGGAGCACGCTGGCTCGAACGCCCGGGCGTACGCAGCCCGGGGCAGCTGGGTGATCGTCACGTCGTAACGGTGCTGCTCGTAGGGATCGGTGGCGAAGTTCCAGGGGTCGTTGTCCCGGCGGTACAGGTCCTCGAAGAAGGACCCGGGAAGCTGCTCGGCCTCGGTCACACCAGGAACACCTCGACCGGTCGGGCGAAATGGGCCAGCACGGACGTGGACAGGATGGCCGGGTGGGCGCCGTCGCCTCCGAGCTGGCTGACGAAGGCTTGGATCGCTCTCTGCTTGGCCCGGCGATCGGGCGGCGAGACAGGCATGACGCGGGCGCGGTCCCAGGGCAGGTCACGAGCGGGATCGGCCCAGTGCCAGAGCCACACCGGATAACGCACGAGCTGCACATGAGGGCGCTCGGCGGCCGCCAGCTCGGCGGCGCGACCGCTCGCTTCGTGGTCGGGGTGCCCGTCGCCCGGCCAGGGCGCGACGCACACGTCGGCCTGGGCGAGGGCCTTCCGGAGCCACGCGACCAGGAGGTCAACCTGGGCACCTACGCCACCGTCGCGGAGGTGAAGGTGGTGCACCGAGACCTGGTCGGCTACGCCGAGACGGGTGAGTGCGGTTTACAGCTCGCAGATCCGGCGAGCCGCGAGTCGGGGATCGGGCGCTCCGAAGGCGGCTTCGCCGTCGGTCACGGCCGCCAGCTCGACCCGAGCACCGGAGGCGGCCAGTTGACGGAGGAGACCGCCGGCGGCGAGCACCTCGTCGTCGGGATGGGGTGAGATCATCAGGACCCGCTTCGGGTGGCGGAGCTGCAGGAGGGGGAGATTTCTGCGCTCGAATTCGCTGCACCACTGCTGCTCGGGGGTGCCGTCGGAACCGGGATCGATCAGGGGCCTCGTTGACTGGGTTGGCGAGGCCGCTACGGACACGGACCCTGCGTTCCCCCCACCGACCCTGCAGAAACTTGTCGTCGCCTGCGCCTCGGCGAGGAGGGGGTGGGGGTCAGACCATGCACACGTTGCGTGCGGCCACCGGTATCCGACCGCGAGCCTGCCCCGCCTTAGTTGATGTCTGCCTCGGAGACACAAGAAATACCGTTGAGTAGGCACCGACTATCCGGTTTCGCTCTCTAGTTCATCGATTCGACGTCGATTCGCTCGAAACGGTCCGGAATTCGACGCCCGCAGGCCAGAGCGAATTTCGACGGACGGGCGGGCAGCAGCTACTCAGCACGCTCGAGCAGCCACACGTAGTGATACCACCCGGCGCGGTTCAGGGCCGCTGCAGCTTGTAGCCCAGCCCTCGCACCGTGAGGATGAACCGCGGGTTTTGCGGATCACGCTCCACCTTGTTGCGGAGTCGATGCACATGGGCGTCGACCAGTCGGCTGTCGCCCAGATAGTCGTACCCCCACACCCGCTCGAGTAGCTGGTCCCGGCTCAGGACGATGTTGGGATGGGCCACCAGCTCGCACAACAGCCGGAACTCGGTCTTGGTCAACTCGACCGGCTGCCCGTCGAGCAGGACGACGGCCTCGTCCTGACGCACCTCGAGATCCCCGAAACGAGCCACCGAGGCCGATGGCTGCTCGTAGAGCGCAACCCGCCGGAGCAACGCGCGGATGCGGGCCGCCAGCGCCTTCGGGACCAGCGGTTTGGTGACGTAGTCGTCCGCCCCCGCCTCTAGGCCCGCTACCAGGTCATGCGTATCGGTCTGTGCGGTCACGATGATGATGGGCACGATGCTCGACTGGCGCAGTTCCCGGCAGATGTCGAGCCCACGCCGGTCGGGCAGCCGCAGGTCAAGCAAGACGAGATCAGGCTGGCTGCGTTCGAACGCCTCCAACCCGCTCCGCCCGTCGGCGGCCTCCACGACGTCGTACCCCTCGTCCTCGAGGGCGAGGCGGAGAATGCTGCGAACCTCGGGATCATCCTCGACGAGAAGCAACGTTTGGGGCATGGCAATCCTTGTTCCGGCCGCCCCGCACCAGGGTTCCGGGGGCCCAGCGGGCCTCGGCGGCCCAGCTCAGAGATCGGTGCCGTCCCTGCGCACGAGGTCAGCAACCCTGCAGAGGTTAGACACCTCGGCCCTGCTGAAGCGCGCACCATCTGTAGCGACCGGGCGAGCAGCATTCGCGCAGCGCGCATCAGTCCGTCACGAAATCGCGATGCAGACCGACGAGGCTGCCCCTGCCGCCCGCCTCGCAGGCGGTTGTCGTCATGCCTCGGAAACCCGGAGGAGGAAGACTCCGATCCGCGATGACCGCACTCTCCCCCGGCCACAACCCCGCGACCCATGCTCCCCGGCCGCGCCTGGTTACGGACCCGTCGGTGCGGCAGCCTGGAGCGATGCATGTGGCGCGACGGCCGCGAGGGTACGGACGCCTGGGTCTGCGCGCCCGGGCCACCGTCGCGGCCGCCATCGGCGCGCTGGCAGCCACCACCGTGCTCTCGCTCCTCACGTACGGCCTGGTGCGCTCGTACCTGGTCAACCAGCGCGATCAGTTCACCACCCGCCAGGCCTTCACCAACGCCCGCGTCGTCCGTGACGTCCTCCGCACGCCGAATCCGCCGCTCGGCGAGCTGCTCTCGACGCTCCGATCCGACGCCGGCTCCTTCCCACTCCTGCGCTACGGCGATCGCTGGTACGGCACCTCGGTCGGCAAGAGCGAGGACGTGCTGCCTGAGCCGATCCTGCAGGCAGTCGAACAGGGCCGAAGCGCCCGCCAGCGCTTCAAGCTCAACGGCTCCCCCCATCAGGCGGTGGCCGTCGCCATGCCGGCGGCACTGGCGGCGTACGTCGAGGTCTTCCCCATGGACAACCTCGTCCGGACCCTCACGGTCCTGCGCAACTCACTGTTGGTGGGCACGTTGGTGGCCACCGCTGGGGGCGCCGGGCTCGGCTACTGGTCGAGTCGCCGCGTGCTTCGCCCGGTCTCCCGGGTCGCCGATGCCGCCGCCGCGCTGGCCGAGGGCGGCCTCGACACCCGGATGAACGCCGAGCAGGATCCCGACCTGCACCGACTGGTCCAGTCGTTCAACGAGATGGCCGACGCCATCCAGACGCGCATCGAGCGAGAAGCCCGATTCGCTTCCGACGTCAGTCACGAGTTGCGCACGCCCCTGACGGCACTCACGGCCGCCGCCGAGGTGCTGGACCGTCGGCGCGACGACCTGGCTGACCGGTCCCGTCAAGCGCTCGACATCCTCATCAGCCAGCTACGGCGCTTCAACGGCCTGGTGCTGGATCTGCTCGAGATGTCCCGCATGGAAGCCGGCGTCGCGGACCTCAACCTGGAGCCCGTCCGGGTGGTCGATCTGGTGGGCAAGGTCACCTCGGCCAGCGGGCCCGACGGGCTCACCGCCGAGTGGAAACCCGAGGCCGACGAGGCCATGGCCATGATCGACAAGCGGCGTTTCGAGCGCCTGCTCTCCAATCTGTTCGACAACGCCACGCAATACGGAGGCGGGCCGGTTGGGGTGGAGATCGAAGCCGACGACTCGATCGTGCAGGTGCACGTCGACGATGCCGGGCCCGGGATCCCCCTCTCGGAGCGTCAACGCATCTTCGAGCGATTCGCCCGAGGGTCGAACTCCCAGTACATCCCGGGGACCGGCCTGGGCCTGGCGCTGGTCACCGAACACGCCCGTCTCATGGGCGGCACGGTGTCGGCCGACCGCTCGCCCGAGGGCGGAGCTCGGTTCACCCTGGCTCTTCCCCGCCTGGTGGCGGCATGAGGGTGCGGCCGGCTGCACTGGTGCTGGCCGCCGCCGCGTCGCTCCTGCTCGGCGCCTGCAGCGTCCCCACGGACAAGCAAGCCCACGTTGTGCCGAACGACCAGGTGCCGTTCGGGCTGGCCGAGCCGGCGACGACCACGACGGCTGCCACGACGACGACAGTTCCGATCGACCCGTTCCCCACCACGACCGTCGGCACCGAGCTCGTACGGCTCTACTTCGCGCAGGACACCCAGTTCGTGGCCGTCGTTCGCCGTCTGCCGCGGCCCGTCACCCTGCAGGCCGTGGTCGAGGGACTCGCGGGCGGCCCGCATCCGCCGGAAGAGCCGGGGAACCTCCGCTCGGTCATCGGCAACAGCGATGTGAAAGGCGTCGTGCTCCGGGCCGGAATCGCCGCGGTGCAGCTCGACGCCCGCTTCGGCGAGCTGCCGCCATCCGAGCAGCGACTGGCCGTCGCCCAGCTGGTGCTGACGTTGACCGATCGGCCCGGCGTGGGACAGGTCACGTTCCAGGTGGGCGACCAGGCGGCCGATGTTCCCCGCCCCAGCGGCGCGCTGACCAAGGCAGCCGTGTCCCGGGACGACTACGCCTCGATGCTGAAGTAGCCCAAGCAAGGGCTCGGTGGTTCATGAACGCCGGGCAAAGCGCCAAGAATGCCCCCATGTTGTCAGTGTCTTGGACCCACAATGCGACGCTCATCGGTCACGTGGCCTTGGGCGCGCTGTTGGGCGGCATCATCGGGGCCGAGCGCGACATTCGCGGACATCCCGCCGGTTTCCGGACCTTCGGGTTGGTCGCCTTGGGCTCCGCAGCGCTCACCACGCTCTCGCTCGACGCCTTTCCGGGCAGCACCGACCGGCTCATCGCCGGCATCGTCACCGGCGTGGGATTCCTCGGGGCCGGCCTGGTGTTCCGGTCCAGCAACCAGATCCGCAACCTGACCACGGCGGCGGCCTCGTGGCTCGTAGCTGCATTGGGCATCTTGGCCGGCGCCGGACGGCTGACCTTGGCGATCGCCGCCACAATCATCGCCCTTTTCCTCCTCGAGCTGCGCTACGTCCCGCTCCTCAAGGCGCTCGACCCTTCGAGCAAGCGCTTCGAACGCTTCCACGAACCGCCGGAGGCCGACGACGGTTCCTGACAGGTCGTTCGGCCGGCCCACCGGCGCCCCACCGCCCACCCGACGCGGCACGCTCGCCACCCGGCTCACCGGGTACCCCACCGGGCGCGCCAGCCTGCGTCTACCGGTTCGGCCCTCTTAGAGTCCCCGTATCGAGAAAGCAGGTTCCATGGTTCCCGAGAGCCTTCTGATCGCCAATCGGGGCGAGATCGCCATTCGCGTCATGCGCGCCGCCGCCGAGGTGGGTATCCGCACAGTGGCGGTCTACTCCGAGGACGATGCCCTGGCGCTGCACACCGCCAAGGCCGACGAGGCCGTGCCGCTGCGCGGTTCGGGCGCCCCCGCCTATCTCGACATCGAGCAGCTCGTCGCCGTGGCCAAGGAGGCCGGCTGCCACGCCGTGCATCCCGGCTACGGCTTCCTCAGCGAGAACCCCGCCTTCGCTCGGCGCTGTGCCGAGGAAGGCCTGACCTTCGTCGGTCCCCGCCCGGAAACGCTCGAGCTCTTCGGCGACAAGTCCCAGGCCCGAGCACTGGCCGAGCGCTTGCACGTCCCTGTATTGGCCGGTACATCGGGCCCCACCACGCTGGAGGAGGCCCGCGACTTCCTCGCCGGGCTCGGACCCGGCGGCGCCATCATGATCAAGGCCGTGGCCGGCGGTGGCGGCCGGGGCATGCGAGCCGTGACCAGCATGGAAGACGTCGAGGAGGCGTACACCCGCTGCCGCTCCGAGGCCGCGGCCGCGTTCGGGCGGGACGAGGTGTACGTCGAGCGGCTGATCCCCCGCGCCCGCCACATCGAGGTGCAGATCCTCGGCGACGGCACTGGAGAGGTCAGCGACCTCGGCGAACGCGAGTGCAGTTTGCAGCGACGTCACCAGAAGCTCGTCGAGATGGCTCCTTGCCCCGGTCTCGCCCAGGGCGTGCGTGAACGCCTCCGAGACGCAGCGCTCCGCATGGCCCGAGAGGTGCGCTACGCCAGCCTGGGCACCTTCGAGTTCCTGGTCGACGCCGACGCCGATCCCCATGACGACGCGGCCGAGTTCGCGTTCATCGAGGCCAATGCCCGGGTCCAGGTGGAGCACACCGTCACCGAGGAGGTCACCGGCGTCGACCTGGTGAAGACCCAGCTGGAGCTGGCCGCTGGGCGGACGCTGGCCCACCTTCACCTCACCAGCGACGAGGCCCCGACGCCCCGGGGCTTCGCCATCCAGGCCCGGGTCAACATGGAGACGATGGCGCCCGACGGCACAACCAGGCCGGCCGGCGGCGTACTGGCCGCCTTCGAGCCACCATCGGGGCCTGGCGTGCGGGTCGACACGTTCGGCTACGCGGGCTATCGGACGAGCCCACGCTTCGACTCGCTGCTGGCCAAGGTGATCGCCTCTTCGGCCTCGCCCCGGGTCGAGGACGCGTTCAACCGGGTCTACCGGGCGTTGTGCGAGTTCAAGATCGAGGGCGTCGACACCAACCTCCCCGCCCTGCAGAGCCTGCTGCAGCATCCTGACGTCGTCGCCGGCCGGACCTACACCCGCTTCGTCGACGACCATGTCGCCGAGCTGACCGCGTCACCCGGCGAGGCCCACCGCCAGCTGTTCTTTGCAAGCCCTACGCGGGCCGAGGCGCCCGGGGCGCCTGCGCTCGGGGTGCCCGGCATGCCTGTGCCCGCGGCCACCGCCCGGGCCGGCGCCAAGATCGACACACGCGATCCCCTGGCTGTGCTGGCCCACGGGAAGAGCGGTCCGGATGTCAGCGGCAACAACGCTGCGGCGGCGGCGCACACGGCGACACCGAGCCCGAACCCGGATCGCCCCGTGCCCCAGGGCCCCGAAGGCACGCTGGCCGTCACGGCGCCCATGCAGGGAACCATCGTGTCGGTCGATGTCCGCCCGGGTCAGCTGGTCCACCGCGGCCAACAGCTGTTGGTCATGGAAGCCATGAAGATGGAGCACGTGGTCAGTGCCCCGATCTCCGGGATGGTGCGGGAGATCGGCGTCGAACCAGGCGACACGATCTTCGAGGCGTATCCGCTGGTGTTCCTGGAGGAGGCCCACGTCGAGACGGCCGCCGGTGACACCGAGGAGGAGATCGATCTCGACGAGTTCCGTCCCGACCTCGCCGAGGTGCGAGACCGCCACCTCATCGGGCTCGACCCGTCCCGTCCGGACGCGGTCGAGCGGCGTCGACGAACCCGACAGCGGACCGCCCGCGAGAACGTCGAGGACCTGTGCGACCCGGACTCCTTCGTCGAGTACGGCGCGCTGGTCATCGCGGCCCAGCGGCGACGGCGCACGCTGGAGGATCTGATCCAGCGGACACCGGCGGACGGGCTGGTGGCCGGTGTCGGCGCGGTCAACGGCGACCTCTTCCCCGACGAGCGGTCGCAATGCGTTGTGCTCTCCTACGACTACACGGTCCTAGCCGGCACCCAGGGGACGCTGAACCATCTGAAGAAGGACCGGATGTTCGAGTTGGCCGAGCGATACCGGCGACCGGTCATCTTCTTCACCGAAGGCGGTGGAGGCCGCCCCGGCGATACCGACGGCCGTGGTGCGGGATTGGACTGCATGGCCTTCGCCCTGTGGGGCAAATTGTCCGGCCTGGTGCCGCTGGTGGCGATCAACTCGGGGCGCTGCTTCGCCGGCAATGCCGCACTGCTGGGATGTGCCGACGTCGTCATCGCCGCACGCAACTCGAACATCGGCATGGGCGGACCCGCCATGATCGAAGGCGGCGGCCTGGGCATCTTCCGGCCGGAAGAGGTCGGGCCGATGGACGTCCAGGTGCCCAACGGCGTGGTGGATATCGAGGTCGACGACGAGGCTGAGGGCGTGGCGTTGGCCCGTAAGTACCTGTCGTACTTCCAGGGACCGTTGACGTCGTGGACCGCGCCTGACCAGCGCCTTCTGCGCCGGGTCATTCCCGAGAACCGGCTGCGCAGCTACGAGGTGCGCAAGGTGATCGCCACGCTGGCCGACGACGATTCGGTGCTGGAGCTCCGCCCTCGTTTCGGCATCGGGATGATCAGCTCCTTGATCCGCATCGAGGGCCGTCCCCTCGGCGTCATCGCCAACAATCCCATGCATCTCGGGGGCGCCATTGATTCCGACGGCGCCGACAAAGCCGCCCGCTTCATGCAACTTTGCGATGCCTTCGACATCCCGCTGCTGTTCCTCTCAGACACGCCCGGGATGATGGTGGGTCCCGAGGTGGAGAAGACCGCTTTGGTGCGCCATTGCTCGAGGATGTTCGTGGTCGGCGCGAGCCTCAGCGTGCCGTTCTTCACCATCGTGCTGCGCAAGGGGTATGGGTTGGGTACGCAGGCGATGGCCGGCGGCAGCTTCAAGGCGCCGGCGTTCACCGTGGCCTGGCCCACCGGCGAGTTCGGGGGCATGGGGCTGGAGGGGGCGGTGAAGCTCGGCTACCGAAACGAACTGGCGGCCCTGGAGGACCCCGATGAGCGCACGGCGCTCTACGAGGAAATGGTGGCGCGGATGTACGAGCACGGCAAGGCCGTGAATACGGCGACGAACTTCGAGCTCGACGACGTGATCGACCCGGCCGATTCCCGCCGCTGGATTCTCAGCGCGCTTCGCTCGAGCCCGGCCCCTGCACCCCGAGTCGGCAAGAAGCGTCCCTGCATCGACACCTGGTAGGGGAATCTCGGGGGCCTCTGTGGGCGGGGGCCTCTGTGGGCGGGGGCTTCTGTGGGCCGGGGGCGTTTGCCGGGGGGGCTCTGTGGGCGGGGGCGTGTGCC
>JAXDQG010000517.1:0-2749 GCA_034667945.1 Acidimicrobiia bacterium
GCCACCTCCACCGGCACGGGTCGGCCGGCTCGGCGGGCGGCCGCCAGGCAGCAGGCACCCTCGGGCTCGACCGCCACGATCCGTACCGGGGAATCGGCCAGCCAAGCCGCAATCCCACCGATCAAACCGCCCCCACCCACGGCCACCAGGACGGTGTCGATGTCGGGGACCTGTTCGGTCAACTCGAGCCCGACGGTTCCCTGACCGGCCACCACCTCGGGCTGGTCGTACGGATGCACCAACAGCGCCCCAGAAGCCACCACAAAGGCATCGCAGGCGGCCTGGGCGTCGTCGTAGGCGGCACCTCCGATCCGCAGGTCGGCGCCGTAGGCAGCGATGCGGGCCTGCTTGACCGGTGACGAGCTGGCCGGCACGAAGACGGTGGCGGGCAGCTCGAGACTACGGGCCACCCAGGCCACCGCCTGCCCGTGGTTCCCGCCTGATGCAGCGGCCACGCCCACCGAGGGCACCTCGGCGCACAGCACCCGATTGGCCGCGCCGCGGGGCTTGAAGCTGCCGGTGTATTGGAGCAGTTCTGCCTTCAGCACGATGGTGAACGACGGGCTGAGGCCGAACGCCCCGCGGCCCGCCTCCAGCACCGGCGTCCGCCGCACGTGGTCGTGGATCCGCGCGGCGGCGACCTTGATGTCGGCCCTCGTGACGGCGGTCATCCGGCGGGACCCTACGCTGCCCGACATGCCCGAGGGCGACACCATCTGGCGGGTGGCCGACCGCCTGCGTCCGGCGCTGGTCGGACATCGTTTGGTGCGCTTCGAAGCCGCTCGCCTCAGCGGCGGTCCTCGCCCTCGTCCCGGCGACTTGATCGAGTCGGTCGAGGCTCAGGGCAAGCACCTGCTCATCCGATTCGAGCGCGGGGTGACCCTGCAGACCCATCTGCGAATGACCGGCGCTTGGCATCTCTACCGCCGAGGCGAACGATGGCGGAAGCCGGTCCACCTGGCCCGGGCGGTGATCGAGGCCGACTCCGGTTGGGTGGCCGTCTGTTTCGCCGCTCCTGTCGTGCGGACCTTCGTCGACGCACCGGGGAGCGGCCCGGGGCCGACGGCCCATCTCGGCCCGGACCTGTGCCAGCCGCAGATCGATCTCGACGCCGTCGTGGAGCGGGTGGCCACGCTGTCCGAGCCGGACGAGCTCATCTGTGACGTGCTGCTCGATCAACGGGTCGCAGCCGGGATCGGGAACGTCTACAAGTCGGAGGTGCTGTGGGCCTGCCGGGTCGATCCGCGCACGCCGGTGGCCGAGGTGACCGTGGAGGACCGTCGCTTGCTGTACACAGCCGCTCATCGGCTCTTGCGGGCCAACCTCGGCGACGGACCGCGGGTGACCTATCCGGGCGCGCCGGGTGGGGTGGCGGTCTACGGGCGTCGGGGTCGGCCGTGTCCCCGTTGCGGCACCTCCATCCAGCGGCAGCTGCTTGGCCACCTGGCGCGCTCGACCTACTGGTGCCCTCGCTGCCAGCCCGGCGCGGGCTCTCGGGACCAGCAGTAGTTTCCCGCCATGCTGCACGTGCGACTGGGCCGTACCGGCCTCCCCGTGTCCCGCCTGTGCCTGGGGACCATGACCTTCGGCCTCCAGTGCGACGAGCCCACGAGCTTCGCCATCCTGGACGCGGCGGCGGAGGCGGGCATCACCTTCATCGATACCGCCGATGTGTACCCGCTGGGTGGACGGGGCGCCGAGGTTGGACTGACCGAGGAGATCGTGGGCCGCTGGCTGAAGGGCCGCCGGGACGACGTCGTGCTGGCCACGAAGTGCGCTGGGGTCATGTCGCGGCGCCGCTGGGACCGCGGCGGGTCCCGCAAGCACATCCTCGACGCGGTCGACGGCTCACTGCGACGGCTCGGCACCGACTACATCGACCTCTACCAGCTACATTCCGACGACACGGCCACCCCGCTCGAGGAGACGCTGGCGGCGTTCGACCATCTGGTCACGGTCGGCAAGGTCCGCTACGTCGGCTGCTCCAACTACGCCGCGTGGCGGCTGGCCCTGGCACTCGGCCGCTCCGACACCTTGCATCTCGCCCGCTACGACTGCGTGCAGCCCCGCTACAACCTGCTGTTCCGGGCCAACGAGCGGGACCTCTTCCCGTTGTGCGAAGCGGCGGGGGTGGGCGTCATCCCCTACAACCCGCTCGCAGGCGGCTTCCTCACGGGCAAGCACCGCCCCGGCGACCCCACCGGCGGTACCCGCTTCACCTTGGGCACTGCGGCCGACCGCTACCAGGAGCGATACTGGCACGAGCAGATGTTCGCCACCGTCGAGCAGCTCCGCGCCTTGGCGGCCGAGGCCGGTATGCCCCTGGCCCAGCTGGCCGTGGCCTGGTGTCTGGCGCAGCCGGCCATCACGTCGCCCATTGTGGGCGCCTCACGGCCCGAGCAGCTGGCCGACGCCGTGGCCGCGGTCGCGACTCCGCTCGAGCCCGGAAGCGAGCTGTACCAGCGCATCGACCAGCTGACCAGGGACTATCGCCTCGTCGAAGCCGGACGCTGAGCGTGGGCCGCGAGGCGGCTACGCGTCTGCTCCGTCGGCTGTGACAGGCTGGAACATCGAGGACAGGCCGGAACATCGAGGGAGGGAGTCGGGGCGATGGCCCACGAGGTGAAGGGCGTCATCGCCCGAGCGGTGAAGGAACCTGTATCGATCGAGACGATCGTGGTGCCGGATCCCGGGCCCGGTGAGGCACTCGTGAAGGTCCAGGCGTGCGGGGTCTGCCACACCGACCTGC
>JAXDQG010000518.1:0-7598 GCA_034667945.1 Acidimicrobiia bacterium
AACTTCTGCACGTAGCGGTCGCGCAGGTCCTCGTTGCGCTCGCTCTTGATGTGCCAGCGGAGCAGCTGGTCCTTCTCCCGCGACGGCGGTCCGAAGAGCTGCAGTGCCGGCAGCCACCAACGGTCCAGCGCGCCCTGGAACAGCTCGTGCTGCGCAGGCGTGCCGTCGGCCAGGCAGAGCAGCATCTCCTCGCCCTGGCGCATGTGGAACCCCTCCTCGGCGATGATCCGCCGGAGGATGCGCTTGTAGGGCCCGTAGCTGCAGACCTTGAACACTGCCTGCTGCGACGCGAGGGCAGCGGCATCTACCAGGAACGCAATGGCGACCTGGTCGGCCCAGGTCGGCGTGGCGTAGTGGAACACGTTGTGAAAGCGGGTGCGCCCGGCGAAGAGGTCGTCCAGCATCTCCTGACGGGTCTTGATGCCCATGTCGGCAGCCACCATGTACAGCAGGTGCGCGTGGCCTATCTCGTCCTGGGTCTTGGCCAGCTGGCCCAGCTTGCGTTGCAGCCCCGGCGCCCGGGGAATCCAGTCACGCTCGCACAGCCCGCCCATGTATTCGCTGTTGGCGTGCAGTTCGATGAAGCGGAAGACCGCAAGCCGATAGTCGGCTGGCATGTCGTCGCCGGGCTCGACCATCCCCCCCTCGTCGAGGAAGGCTTCGAACTGGTCCATCGACTTCCAGCTCCGCATGATTCGCACCCTAGCGATACTAACGATCGTTCGCTAGGCTCTTTGCGTGCAGTGGACCCCTGAGCACCAGATGTTCCGTGAGACCGTCCGACAGTTCGTGAGCTCGGAGATCGCCCCCCACACCGAAGCGTGGGAAGCCGCCGGCGCCATGCCGCTCCACCAGATCTTCAAGCAGATGGGCCAGCTGGGATTCCTCGGGCTGGAGTACGACCCGGCCTTCGGCGGACAGGGGGCCGATCACTCCTTCACCGCCGTGCTGGGTGAGGAGCTCGCCCGGGTGGACACGATGGCCTTCGCCATGGCCGCCGGCGTCCAGACTGACATGGCCACACCGTCGCTGGCCCGCTTCGGCTCCGACGAGCTGAAGCAGCGCTACCTGGCGCCTGCCTGCCGGGGTGAGATGGTGGCCTCCATCGCGGTCACCGAGGCCGACGCCGGCTCGGACGTCGCCGCCATCCGCACCCGGGCCATCCGGGACGGCAACGAGTACGTGATCAGCGGGTCGAAGCTGTACATCACCAACGGCACCCAGGCCGATTGGTTGTGCCTGCTGGCCCGCACGTCGGACGACGCCGGCTACCACGGGATGTCGCAGATCCTCGTGCCCACCGACCGGCCGGGCTTCGCCGTCAGCCGCAAGCTCGACAAGCTGGGCATGCGCTCGTCCGACACGGCCGAGCTCACGTTCGACGAGATGCGGGTGCCCGCCGACCATGTCATCGGGGTCGAGGGGCGGGGCTTTCAGCAGCAGATGCGGCAGTTCCAGAACGAGCGGATGATCGCCGCCTACAACACCACGGGTGCCATCAAGGATGCGCTCAGCCGGACCCGCGCGTACCTGTGCGAGCGGCAAGCCTTCGGGGCGCCGCTCCTGGCCAACCAGTATCCGCAGTTCACCCTGGCCGAGCTGGCGGGTGACGCCCGGGCGCTCGAAGCCCTGTGCCACGCCTGTGCCGAGGACTACCTGGCCGGGCTCGACACCTCGCGTGATACGACCATCTGCAAGTTCATGTCGGGCCGGCTGGTCCGTCGGGTGGCCGACTGGTGCCTGCAGTTCCACGGCGGCATCGGCTACATGGAGGAGACCTGGACAGCCAGGTTCTTCCGGGACGCCCGACTGTGGGGCATCGGCGGTGGGGCGGACGAGGTCATGCTGCGCACGCTGGCCCGGGCCGACGGGTTTGCCGTGGGTTCGTAGGGTTCGCTGGAGCCTCCGCAGGCGCCCGCCGCCGGGGTCAGGGGTGAAGGCTCAGGGTCAGGGGTGAAGGCTCAGGGGTCAGGGCTGGGCAGGGTTCTCGAAATGCACGCTGACCTGCTCGAAGCCCAGCGACGTCATCAGCTGGGTGAGCATCACCCGCGTGTTGTCCTCGGCCCGGCGGAGCAGTTCGGTGTTGTGCGCCGCCTCCAGCAACTTGGCGTCAGCCGCCTGCAGCAGCGCCCGATCGTCACCGGGGTTGGACGACAGCGCCTGACCGATCCGGTCAACGAGCCCTCTCTGGCGCTCGGCGACATAGGTCTGGGAGTTGTCGAGATGGGTGGCCGACAGTTGGGCCGCGGGCAGCGTGATGTCCACCGAGCGACGATCGTCGGAGATCTTCACAGCTTCCGGGCCCAGATGTGACAGGTCGACCTCGCCGTCCACACTGCCGTTGGCCACCATCAGGGTGCGCTGCCCGGCGATGAAGGACGGCACCATCTTCACGTCCTTCTCGAGGTCGACAATGACCTGGAAGTTTCCGGTCGAGGCCTTGTAGGTGGAGAGATCCTCGATCGCCTGGAGCACCGCTGGCCCTGACCGGTCGACGGTGGTCTGTTTGCCCGGCTCGAGCAGGTTCATGCCCAGCCAGCCCACGGTGAGAAGGGCCGTCAAGCCGAACATGCCGGCCACGATGAACGAGAAACGTCCGCTCGAAGGTCGCTTTTGCGCGCGCTGGGCCATGAATCCGTAAACCGTGAGCTGGGCGGCCCTTATGCCCATCGTCACTGCAAATGGGCAGATCTCCTCATCACTTCTGCCGGGGGTCGGGGCTGCTTTTGCCGGCGGACGGGCGGCGATGAGGGCCGGGGCGGGCGAACGGCTGTGACGTGGGCGGGCGGCGGTGAGTGCGCGGGCGGGCGGCCGTGGTGTGCCTGGGCGTAGTGTGTTGCGCCAGGCCAGCCACGGTCCGGCTCCTGGGGGAACGGCCGTCTGCCAAGAGGAGGCATGTTCACATGGCCAAGCTGACCGGCGCCGCCCTGATGGCTCGTGAGCTGAGGAAACAGGGGGTCGAGTACCTCTTCGGCATCGTGGGCTTCCCGGTGGTGCCCATCGCCATCGAGGCACAGAAGGCGGGCATCACCTACATCGGCATGCGGAACGAGCAGTCGGCGTCGTACGCCGCCCAGGCTGCGTCGTATCTGACCGGTCGGCCGCAGGGTTGTCTGGTGGTCTCGGGGCCGGGTGTGATCCATGCCTTCGCCGGCCTGGCCAACGCCAAGGAGAACTGCTGGCCGATGATCCTGATCGGCGGTGCCTCGGCGCAGGATCGCGACGGCATGGCCGACTTCCAGGAAGAGCGACAGGTCGAGCTCGCGTCGCCCTACTGCAAGTTGTCCCGTCGCGTCGAGAGCGGTCGGCGGATTCCCTTCCTGGTGGAGCAGGCCGTTCGGACGTCGCTGTATGGCCGGCCGGGACCGGTGTACCTGGACATGCCCGACGACGTGATCCTCGGCCAGGTCGACGAGGACGAGGTGCAGCCGGCGCCGATCGTGGCGGATCCGCCCCGGACCTATGCCGATCCTCAGTCGGTGGAGGAGGCGTTGGCGACCTTGGCGGGGTCGGAGAACCCGCTGGTGATCGTGGGCAAGGGCATGGCCTGGGCCCGGGCCGAGGACGAGGTGCGCTCGTTCATCGACAACACGCGCCTGCCGTTCCTGGCGACGCCGATGGGCAAGGGTGTGGTGTCGGACGATCACCCATTGTCGGTGGGCGGTGCCCGTTCCTATGCGCTGCAGAACGCGGACACGATCCTCTTGCTCGGCGCCCGGTTGAACTGGATCCTTCACTTCGGTCTGCCGCCCCGGTTCCGGCCGGACGTGAAGATCCTGCAGGTCGACATCGCGGCGGATCAGATGTCGCACAACGTGCCGGCCCACGTGGAATTGGTGGGTGATGGCAAGGCGGTGATGCGGCAGTTCGTAGAGGCGCTCGAGAAGAAGCCGTTCCAGTACGACCCGGAGACGCCGTTCCGGGCGGGGATCGCTGCCAAGATCGCCGAGAACGAGCAGACGGTGGCGCCCCAGGCGGCCGTGGAGGACGGGCCGATCAACTACTACCGCGCCTTCCGTGACATCAAGGAGTGGCTGCGGCCCGACGACCTGATTGTCGGCGAGGGCGCCAACACCATGGACATCGGGCGCACTCAGATGCCCAATGTGCATGCGCGGCACCGCTTGGACGCTGGGACGTACGGGACCATGGGCATCGGTTTGGGATTTGCGGTGGCTGCGGCGGTGACGCACCCGGGGCGCCGGGTGGTGTGCGTGCAGGGCGACTCGGCTTTTGGGTTCTCGGGCATGGAGGTGGAGACCATCTGCCGCTATCAGCTGCCGATCACCATCGTGGTGATGAACAACAACGGCATCGGCGGCGGGTTTGCTGAGTACCCGGCCAACCGGCAGATCCCGCCCAACATGCTGATGCCGGGCGCCCACTACGAGACGATGATCGAGGCGTTCGGGGGGAAGGGCTGGTACTGCACCGAACCCGGACAGGTTCGGCCTGCGCTGGACGCGGCCGCCGAATTCGGTGGTCCGTCGCTGGTTCACATCATTCTGGATCCCAGGGCTGGGCGAAAGCCGCAGCAGTTTGCCTGGAAGTCCTAGAGGGGGGCGTTCGCCGCTCTCTCTATCGTCGCCGCGAGGTACGGCTGATCCTCATCCGGACGAGTGAGTTTCGGACCCGCTTCGGCTGGGAAAGTCCAGATCAGACCCGTTGGCGACGTCACTTCGCATGAGCCCCCGGCCACCTTGCCCGGTTCGGGGGCTCATGCGCGTTCGAAGTGAACCGCTGCCCGAAGTGATTTCTGATTTCGTCTGCCCGTGTGTCAAGAAATGCGGGGAAGTCGCGCGGCACGCGTCTTGCGGCGGCGGTCGCTGACTGGGCAACGGCGCTCCATGTGTAGCGCCGTCGTCAACCGGGTGCCCAGCGCGGCTTGGGCAACTTCAGGCGAGCCTCTGCTCGATCAAGAACCGCATGCCGTGGGCCACGAGGGCCCCGACCGGTCCGCCTTCGGCAGCGACCCCGCGGGGCTCGAGAAGCGCCACCCCCGCCTGCGGATCTGCGCACTGCAGGACCAAGGCGTACAGGCCGCCATTGCCGTCCTTGAGGTGGCGCAGGATGGCCTCGGCAAAAGGTGTGTCGGGGTTGTTGGCGGACACGAGTTCGATGACGCCACCCTTGGGAGCCCGGCAGTGCACGTAGCGAACGCCGCGTTGCTCGTCGATGACGACGGGGCCGGCGTGGAGACCGAAACCTCTCCCGTAGACATCAGCGGCGAGCGACGCGTCGGCCGTCGCGATGATGGCCTTCATGATTCCCGACAGGCCCGGAGCTTGACTCTCGGTGGCGGTGACCTGGGCGGAATTGTTCGGGTAGACGCGGACGAGCACGCCGTGGGTCGAGCGCGGGTGCACATCACGTCCGCCGGCACCGGGCATCAGGGGCATGACGTCGAGACCGCGCTCGGCCAGCGCCACCGCCTCGGCGTCAGGGTCGGGCGCTTCGAGCATGAGCGCGTAGGGACCCTCGCCCCGTCGATCGAGAAACTTCTGCAGGGCCTGACTGAGCGGCTTGCCCGGATCCGCGGGCGACATGAGCTCGATGTTGCTGCCCCCTTGGGGTGCGCACATGGCGACATGTGCGCCCAGCGCAGGCGCAGTGCGGGCTGAGAAATCGACGACCGGTAGGCCAAAGACGTCGCGGAATGTCGTCACCGCGCCATCGAAGTCGTACACGGCAATGGCGATGCGGGGCAGAGCAGTGATCACGGCACCCTCCTGTCGCGGTAGCGATGGCCCGCCACGCACCCTATCTCGCAGCTGACGCTGGTCTGGCCGGGCCTCGATGCCGCGTCGAGGCAACGCCGTGGCGCGTCCACGCAGCCGCGGCCAGGAAGAGAAGGGCCGGCCGCGCTCCCGCTGCGCAGCCCGAAGGAGCTACCAACCGTCCGATCGACGCCGCGTATTCCTGCCAAATGCGCTTCTTTGATTTCATTCGCCCGCCGTCAAGAAAAGCCCGGAAGGGTCCCCCGCCGGTGAGGAGATTTCGCCGGCGTACGCATCGATTCGACGTCGATTCGATGAGCACACCGCCGACTTTCGACCGGGCCGTAGGCCGTGTCCGATGCGTCGACTGGACACGGAAAGTGAGGTTGAGATCACACAGGGCGCTCGGCGTAGGGGCGGGAGCTTAAGGCCCGCCCCGCGTGGGAACGGTCTTTGCCACGCCCCCAAGCGGTGGAGGAGAGCCCGTGCCTGACCAGTCGAGGCAGGATCGCGAAGAGGTCATCGAGCTCCTCAACGAGCTGCGTGTCCTCCTTCCCGGCGTGCAGGTCCTGTTCGCTTTCCTGCTCACCGTGCCCTTCACCCAGCGCTTCAGCGAGCTGGAACGGGCCGACAAGGGCGTCTACTTCTCGGCGCTTGTGCTTGCAGCCGCGGCCTCGGTCCTGCTCATCGCCCCGTCGCTCCACGCCCGTCTGACCTGGCAGCGCCTGGACCGGCGGGCGCTGATCGACGTCTCGAACCAGCTGACCGTGCTCGGCAGCATCCTGCTGGCGGCCGGCATGGCCTGCGCGGTGTACCTGATCGCCGATGTCCTCTACCGCTCCCGCATAGCGGCGGTCTCCGCCGCCGCCGTCGTCGTGCTGGTCGCCTTCGCCTGGTACGGCCTCCCGCTCGCAGTGTGGCTGTCTCGCTCGCGCGCGGCCAAACGGCTTCCCCAGCCGGCAGGTAGAAAGCCTGCGGTGAACCGCCAATGAAGACGCCTACGCTGTTCACCCCATGGCCGAGGACCTGAAGTTACGGGTCGATCAACACACCCACGCCCTGGTCATGGACATTGCCCGCGCCGTCGACCTGGCTGGCGGCCGCGCCCACATCGTCGGTGGCGCCGTGCGGGACGCCCTCCTCGGCCTGCCCTCGGCGGAGGTTGACGTCGAGGTCTTCGGCATCGAGCCCGCCCGGTTGACCAAGCTCGTCGACCGCATCGCCCCCGTCAGCCTGGTAGGCGCCAGCTTCGGCGTGCTCAAACTCCACGGGTCGCGCATCGACGTGTCGATTCCCCGCCGAGAGCGCAAGGTCGGACAGGGCCACCGGGGCTTCCAGATCGACGCCGACCCGACCCTCTCCCCCGAGGCCGCCGCCGCCCGGCGGGACTTCACCATCAACGCCATGGCCTGGAATCCGCTCACGCGCGAGCTGGTCGACCCGTACCGGGGCCGGGACGACCTGGAGCAAAGGATCCTGCGCCACACCAGCCATCAGTTCGCCGAGGACCCTCTGCGGGTGCTGCGCGGCATGCAGTTCGTGGCCCGGTTCTCGCTCACCGCAGCGAGCGAAACCGTGGCGCTGTGCCGCACCATCGATCCCGAGGGACTGGCGCCCGAGCGAATGTTCGACGAGTGGTCGAAGCTGATCCGGCTCGGCGTGTCGATCTCGTCCGGCCTGGCCTTCCTGGCTGACACCGGCTGGCTGCGCTACTTCCCCGAGCTCGAGGCTCTCGTCGGCTGCCAGCAGGACCCCGAGTGGCATCCCGAGGGTGACGTCTGGCTGCACACCGGCCACGTCATGGACTGCTTCGCGGCCGAACGGCTCGGCGACGACTGGGAAGACCTGGTCGTCGGCTTCGCCAGCCTGTGTCACGACCTC
>JAXDQG010000519.1:0-11557 GCA_034667945.1 Acidimicrobiia bacterium
GCTCTCGGTATTGGCGCGGGCCAAAGACGCCGGTCTCCGCACCAAGAGCTCGATCATCGTCGGGATGGGCGAGACCGACGACGAAGTCGAGGCCACACTGGCGGATTTGCACGCTCTAGGGGTCGACATCGTCACCATCGGCCAGTACCTGCGGCCGACCAGCCACCATCTGGCCGTGACCCGCTGGGTGACGCCCGAGCAGTTCGAGCGGTACGCGGCGGTCGGTGAGCAACTTGGGATACCGCACGTCGAGTCAGGGCCGCTCGTGCGCTCGTCGTACCACGCCCGCCAGGCGGCCGCGGCCAGTGGTGCGCATGGGCTGGCCGCTAGAACGGCGGGGTGAGGCCCGGGGGCGGTGGGATACTGGCGGCCATGGGGAAGACGCTGCCCGCACTCGACGCTGTCCTGACCCGGTTCCTGCAGCGACAACACGTGTTCTTCGTGGCCACGGCCCCTTCCGAGGGCGAGGGCCACATCAACCTGTCACCCAAGGGCTATGACACATTCCAGGTGCTCGGGCCCAACGAGGTTGCCTACCTCGACCTGACCGGCAGCGGGGCCGAGACGATCGCGCATCTGCGGGACAATGGCCGCATCACCCTGCTCTTCTGCGCGCTCGACGGGAAGCCCAACCTGGTGCGGCTGTACGGCCGGGGCGAGGTGGTTCAGGCGGGTCACCCGCGCTTCGAGGAACTCGTGGCGAAGTTTCCACCGAATCGGGGCGCTCGGGCGGTCATCCGGGTCGATCTCGAGCGGGTGGCGACCTCGTGTGGGTACTCGGTGCCGCGTTACGTCTACGAGGGCGAACGGCCGACGCTCGACGAATGGACCGAGCGCAAGTCCGACGGCCAGCTGGCGGCCTACCGGGCGGCGAACAATGCGCGATCGATCGACGGCCTGCCGGCATTGGACGGTCTGGCGGCCCGGACGGCTGATACGGGCTGATCGGGCGCGGAACGGCCGATCCGGCCTCGGACGGCTGATCTGGCCCGCAAGCAGCGGTAACCTCGCAATTGTGGAAACCGCCACCGATTACCTCGCCCGACTCGATCGGGTGCGGTCGGTCATGACCGCCGAGAGCGTCGACGTCCTGCTGTTGTCGGTGGGCGGCGATCTGCCGTGGCTCATCGGCTACGAAGCCATGAATCTGCCGCGCCTGACCATGCTGGTCGTGCCGCGGGAGGGTCAGCCGACCCTGGTCATTCCCAACCTCGAGGTGGCCCGGGTGGTGCCCCGGGACGACGCATTTGGCATCCGGGGCTGGGCCGAGACCGAAGATCCGGTGTCGATCGTCGTCGATCTTGCGGGCCGGGCCGATTCGGTGGCCGTCGGCGACCAGACGTGGGGCCGCTATGTGGTCGAGCTTGTCAACCGGCTGCCCGGCCAGCCGAAGCTGCGGCGGGCGACCGATGTGGTGGGCCCGCTTCGCCAGCGGAAGGACGCCGCTGAGATCGAGGCGCTGCGCCGTGCCGCGCAGGCCGCCGATCGGGTGGCCGCCCAGCTGCACAGTGGCGACATTCCCCTGGTGGGGCGGACCGAGGCCGAGGTGTCCGCCGACATCTCGCGGCGGCTGCTGGCCGAGGGCCACGCCCATGTGAACTTCGCCATCGTGGCTGCGGGCACCAATGCGTCGTCGCCCCACCACGGCGCTGGGCCGCGGGTGATTCAGAAGAACGAAGTGGTGTTGTGCGATTTCGGCGGGGTGTATCCGCCGGGCGAGCACGAGCCCGGATACTGCTCGGACATCACTCGCTGCGTGTTCACCGGCGAGCCCGACCCCGAGTTCGCCGAGCTGTACGCCGTGCTCTGGGAGGCGCAGTCCTCCGCGGTGACGGCCGCGGTAGTTGGGACGGCCGCCGAAGATGTCGACCGGGCCGCTCGACAGGTGATTGCCGACGCCGGGTATGGCGACTATTTCATCCATCGCACCGGTCACGGCATCGGGCTGGTGGAGCACGAGGATCCCTACATCGTGCAGGGCAATTCGGCGCCGCTGGTCTCGGGTAACGCATTTTCGATCGAGCCGGGGATCTACGTCCCCGGTCGCTGGGGGGCGAGGCTCGAGGACATCGTGGTGGCGACGGACGAGGGGCCTGACCCGCTCAATCGCGTCGAGCACGGCCTGGTCGTCGTCGACGTCTGACTCCGCTCGAACGCTCAGCACGTTTGCTAGACCGCGTTCTGCGTCGGCAGCGAGGTCAATTCGCCCGATTGCCCTCAACCGTCGAATTCGCTGCGTGTCACGTCGAATCGACGTCGAATCGATGCATACGGTGCGGAAAAGTCTCATCCCTACGCATTAAAGCCGGATTCTTTAATTGTGCCAAAAAACCCGGCTGAGCCGGTCAAACGCCCATCTGCGCCCCTCACCTGGGGACAGCAGCGGCGCGGCCGGTAGCGTGCCACGCCGATGATGCGCCTCGATGCGGCCACGGTGCTGCTGCAGTGGGCCACGGGTGGATTGGCCTTCCTGTGGGTCACCAGTCGTCGCCGGGAGGTCGGCCTGGGCTACGGCTGGCTGCTTCGAGGCACCTACGGCCTGCTTGCTCTGGCCGCGGTGGCCGTCGCCCGCGTGACGGAGCCGTCCCTCGGTCGCGACCTCTTCGCCCTGCTCACCGCCATCGCCGCCGGAACCGCGCTGGCTGTCTCCATCGCCCGCCGCCGTGCTGGCGTAGCCGCCCAGCGAGGCCATCAGGAACGAGCCACCGCCCGGGTGGCCGCCATGACCGGCATCGACCGGGCCGCCCAGCGTTTCGACACCGACGTCCCTGAATTCCCGCCCGTCCTCGACCTCGTCGCCCCGGCGCTCGGGGCCATCGGCTGCCTCCTGGCCGCTGTCGACACCGGCGGTCCCGTGGCTCTCGCCGCCCTCCGCTTCCTGGTCGGCGCGGCCTTCCTCGGCGCCATCACCGACGCCATGCTGCTGGGCCACTGGTACCTCGTGCAGCCGGGTCTGGGCCGCGCCCCACTTTTGGAGCTCGTGCGCTGGACGGCGCTCGTGTGGCCGTTCGAGGTCATCGCCATGCTGCTTCCCACGGGCATGTTCTCGGTGCTCAACGGGTCGATCGACGACGGATGGAACGGCATCCTGGGCTGGATGTGGCTCGTCTGCGCCGTCACCACCATCGGGCTTTGCATCGTCACCCGCGCTGCGCTGAAAGAGCGCCAGTATTCCGCGGTCATGGCCGCCACCGGGCTGCTGTATCTGGCGATTCTCACCGCCTTCGGCACCGATCTCGTGGCTCGGGCCGTCCTGGCCGGCTGAGCAACCGTCGCATCCGGGTCGCCGATGACTTTGGGAGCTTGATTCGGTCCATCTGGGGTACCCAGGTGATCCAGGAGCGTCATACGTGCTGTTACTGGTGTTCCTGGAGTCATTACTCTCTGGAGCGCCGGCTGCAGCGCCGGGATTGGAGGAGCTGTCATGGCGCGGGCAATTTGGAGCGGCGCAATCAGCTTCGGGCTGGTCAGCATCCCCGTGAAGCTGTTCAATGCCGTCTCCCGCAAGACGGTGTCCTTCAACCAGCTCGACGCCCGTACCAATGCGCGGGTACGTCAGAAGCTGGTGTCGTCGGTCGACGGTGAAGAGGTGCCCCGAGAGCAGATCGTGAAGGGCTACAACCTCGGCGCCGACCAGTATGTGACCGTCAGTGAGGACGAACTGGCGCAGGTCATGCCACGCGCCCAGCGCACCATTGATCTCGAGGAGTTCGTCGATCTGAGTGAGATCGATCCCGTCTTCTACGACTCGGCCTATTTCCTGGTGCCGGAGAAGGCCTCGGTCAAGCCCTATGCCCTCCTGTCCCAAGCCATGGAGCAGACGCAGAAGGTCGGTATCGCCCGCTTCGTGATGCGGTCAAAGGAGTACGTCGCGGCGATTCGCACCCGAGACGGCAAGCTCATGCTGTCCACCATGGTGCACGCCGATGAGCTGAATTCGGTCGATGACCTGCCAGAGATCGAAGCTACTGAGGCGGTCACGCTCTCGGACCGGGAAGTCGCCATGGCGACGCAGCTCGTCGAGTCCCTTTCCGCGGATTTCGAACCCGAGAAGTACCGCGACAACTATCGCGACCAACTCATCGACCTCATCGAGCGCAAGGCGGCCGGTGACACCCAGACGGCGCCGGCCCCCGCCGCGGCTGAGGACACCCGCGTGGTCGACCTGCTGGCCGCGTTGGAAGCTTCGGTTGCCGCAGCCAAAGACTCGCGTCAGCGCCACCCCACCGCCTTGGCCACCGACACTGAGGAGGCGCCCGCCGACCAACCCGCGCGGAAGCCGGCCCGAAGCCGCAGCCGCAAGTCGGCCTGAGACGGAGCCAGCGCCAGCGCGTCTAGATGGGCCCTCCAGCAGCACGCTCCGAAGCGGTCATCGGTGGCCGGCGGCTGAGCCTCTCAAACCTCGACAAGGTCATCTACCCCGAGGCCGGGTTCACGAAGGCCGAGGTCATCGACTACTACGTCCGCATCGCGCCGGTGATGCTGAATCACGTCGGTGACCGTGGGGTCACGCTCAAGCGCTTTCCCGATGGCGTCGACGGCAAGTCCTTCTTCGAAAAGCGGTGTCCGTCGCATCGGCCGGAGTGGGTGCCGGTGGCCCTCGGACCCGGCGATCGGGGTGGCCCCATCGGGTACTGCCTGCTCGACTCGGCCGCCGCCTTGGCGTGGTCGGCGAACCTGGCGGCCCTCGAGGTGCACGCGCCGATGGCCCGGGCGGTCGACATCGAAACCCCGACCATGGTGGTGTTCGACCTCGATCCGGGTCTGCCGGCTGCCATGACCGAGTGCTGTCAGGTCGCGCTCCAGATCAGGGAGGTGCTGGCGAGCCTCGGTTTGCAGTGCCTCGCGAAGACCAGCGGATCGAAAGGGCTGCAGCTCTATCTCCCGGTCAACACCCCAACCACCCATGAACACGCCTCGTCGTTCGCCTTGGCCGTGGCCCAGCTGCTGGAGAAACGCCATCGAGACCGGATCACGTCGGTGATGCGGAAGGCCGATCGGCCCGGGAAGGTCTTCGTCGACTGGAGCCAGAACAGCCGGCACAAGACGACCGTCGCTCCCTATTCGCTGCGGGCGCGCCCACACCCGACGGTGTCCACCCCGGTGACCTGGGAAGAGGTCGAGGCCGGGGCAGAAGGTGAGCCGCTCAGCTTCGAGACCGGCGAGGTGCTGAAGCGAGTGGACGATCACGGTGATCTGTTCGCCGAGGTGCTGACGGTGCGCCAGGAGCTGCCGACCGGACGCTGAGGCTGCGCTTCCGCTGATTCCGGCGGGTGGGGCGCGCTACGGTCGCTCGACGGAGCGCAGGGCAATCCCAGGGGAGGCTTGCATGAAAGTCGCCGACGCCGTAGCGCAGATCCTCAAGCGGGAAGGGGTGGAGTTCCTCGTCGCGTACCCGGTCAACCCGGTGATCGAGGCAGCCGCCGCGGCCGACATCCGCACCATCATCGTGCGTCAGGAGCGCACCGGCATCCACATGGCCGACGCCTACAGCCGCCTGCACAGCGGCAAGAAGCTCGGGGTGTTCGCCATGCAGCACGGGCCGGGGGCCGAGAACAGCTTCGGCGGCATCGCCCAGTGCTACTCGGAGTCGGTGCCCGTGCTGATCATCCCGGCCGGTTACGGCCGCCGGACCATGCACGTCGACCCGAGTTATTCGTCCTTCCTCAACTTGCAGCACGTCACCAAACTGTCCGATGTGCTGCTTGCGGGTTCGCACACCACGGAGGTGTTCAGGCGGGCGTTCAGCGCGTTGCGCAACGGTCGGGGTCGACCGGTGTCGGTGGAGATCCCGGTGGACGTGTTCGGCGAGGAGGTTCCCGAGCCGCTCGACTACACACCGACCTTCGGGACGCGCTTCGGGCCGGACCCGGCCGATGTGTCCCAAGCGGCCGAGCTGATCGCCTCGGCGGAGCGGCCTGTCCTGTACGTCGGACAAGGCGTGCACTACGCACGCGCCTGGGCCGAGCTGCGTGAGCTCGCCGAACTGCTGTCGATACCCGTGACTGCCAGCCTGGAGGGAAAGTCGGCCTTCCCGGAGGATCATCCGCTGTATCTCGGCTGCGGCGGTCGGTCGATGCCGAAAGCGGTGCGCACGTTCCTCGACGACGCCGATCTGATCATCGGGATGGGCGTCAGCTTCACCCGGACCGGTTTCGGCGTGCGGATGCCGAGCGGCAAGACGATGATCCATTGCACGCTCGATCCCGCCGATCTGCAGAAGGAACTTCCGGCAGATCTGGCCCTCATCGGCGATGCGCAGCTGACGCTGCAAGCCCTGCTGGCCGAGCTCAAGAACCGGACACTCGGGGCGGCGGTTGAGCGCAGGGCGAATTCGGTGGCCGCCGAGATCGGCAAGATCAACGACGCCTGGTTGGAGGAGTGGCGGCCCCGGCTGGAGAGTGATGCCACACCGATCGATCCCTATCGGGTCATGTGGGAGCTGCGGTCGACGTTGAATCCGGACGAGTGCATCGTGACCCACGATGCAGGCTCACCTCGTGACCAGATCACGCCGTTCTGGCGGGCGAGCGAGCCGTTGTCGTACATCGGCTGGGGCAAGACCACTCAGCTCGGGTACGGCCTGGGTCTGGCGATGGGCGCCAAGTTGGCCCGGCCGGACAAGATCTGCATCAACGTCTGGGGCGACGCCGCCATCGGCTTCACCGGCATGGATTTCGAAACCGCCGTGCGGGAGCGGCTACCGATTCTGTCGATCCTGCTCAACAACTTCTCGATGGCCATCGAGCTGCCGATCATGCAGGCGGCCCAGGAGAAGTACGGGTCGTGTGACATCTCGGGGAACTACGCGGATTTCGCCAAGGCGCTCGGCGGTTACGGAGAGCGGATCACGGATCCGCGAGAGATCAGCGCCGCCATCCGACGCGGAGTCGACAAGACCCGGGATGGCACGCCCGCCCTGCTCGAATTCATCACCGCCAAGGATCACACCTATTCGGTATTCTGAGCGCGGCTTCGCGGGCGCGACGGCGTAGAAGTCAGGCCGGTCGGGGACGAGTAGAAATCGACACACGTCGTGGCCTACAGCCGGCAATTGCCTCACTTCCCCGACGGGGAAGTGAGGCCGAGCGGCCCTGTCAGTTTATGCCTGGCGCCAGCGGTAGCGATCCTCCCCGGCGGGCCGTGAACAAAGCATCAGCTGACCCGTGCTGGTGTGTCCGTACTTTCCAGCATCGGCCGCGGCGCAAAAGGCTCCCGCGGTTACCGGATACGGCACTTCCTGGCCTCCAGGAGGTGCCGGCGGTGCGCTGGCGGGAGGTGGAGCGGGCGCTGCGCAGGCGATGTTGCGGGCGTTGAGCGCGATCCTCAGCCAGCCGGCCTGTTCGACCCCGAGCAGTCCTTTATCGGCGTGCCAGTTGATGTCGTTGCAGCTGAGCCCCTGATCGAGCAGCGTGACGAGTCGTCCGTACTGCGAGAGCTGACACCCGGGTATCCGGAAAAGAAGGTCCGAAGCTTCTTCGCCGTTCAGGAAGCCAAAGTCGGCATTCCACTGGACGTCGGCGCACGCCAGCAGACCCTTTGTGCCCATGACCAGCATGATGATGTACTGCTTGTTCCGGCACGTGATACCGGCGTCCGCCAGCCAGTGGACTTCGACGGGCTCGATGATTCCCAGCCCGGCCGCGTAGCGCAGATCAGCGCAGCCAAGCGGTACGCCCACCTTCTTCTGTTGGACCATGCGTTCGTAGTGCGGTGTGGCCGCACCCGCCGATGGGGCAGCGACCCACGTCGCAGCGATCAAAGCGGTGGTGACCGCGAGCAGAACCAGGCGCAGAATGCGCCGATCGTCGCGCTTTGTGTTCGTCATGGCCGTCTTTGTAGCAGTTGCCATACGGGGCGGGGGCGGACCGGGAAACGAGTGCCGATGCACCTGCTGCGCGAGTGCGAACGGTTGGTTCAGCGAGGTCGCAACACCCCTGATGTATGCACCCCTAAATACCGTCAGTCATTCTGCGAGGTGTCATTCGAGATGCATGCATGCACATCGTCCTTACAGCCGGCGGGGGTCTGGCGGTCCTACGTGAGCATGTCCGTCACAGCGGCACGAATCTGCTGCAAGCGGTTGGAAGACTCTCGGCCGGGTAGCCCTGGAGGCCCGACCGTCCAAGCGACTCCTCGGCGGTCTCGATCGTCACCCGGATACCCGCCTCTCGGAGCCGGTCGCTGGCGTCCACGAACGCCCGGATGGAGTCCGCGGCTTGCTGGTCCTTGACCATGAGCATGATGCCGTCGCCGCCCAGCGAGAGCTGGATGATGCCGGGCACGTTGTACGGGCACTCGTAGCCGAGCACCTCGACGGCCGCCTGCCACCAGTCGGTCGAAATGCCCGTGTACGGCTCGACTGCCCGCGCGTCATCGGCCGTCCGCCGAGGTGGTTCCGGCTCTGATTGCACTGCGACGGTGGTCGGCGTGACCGTGGGAGGCGCTGGCCCGAAGAGGGCAGCAGAGGGCACAGGATCCATGGTCGAGGCCGCTGTTGTTCCGCGAGCGCCGCGACCGCACCCCCCAACTGCGCTCGTCGTCGTCAAAAGAACCACCGCAGTGGCAAACAGTCTTCTCATCTGACCCCGCAGCGTGACAACAAGCTGTGGTCTCCGGGCATGGATACATCCACGCCGAGTTTGACGACGCTCAACTGTCGGCGGTTCCCGCCGACCCTCCGGCCGGGCAGGCTCGAGAATCTTTGTCCGGTGCCGCAGCCACTCCGCTTTTGCAGCCCACCGCAGCGAAATAGTGCTCTCGTCAGCGGCGCTGCCTCTGCGTGCGCTTGCGCGGCGCAGGGGGCGGAGGTTCCCCACCCCCGCCCCGCCGCCCTGGCGACCTAGTGCCGTCGCCTCGCCCCTCCCGCCCAAGGCGGGGAGCCTTCGGGCTGCACGAGCACGCGTTGTCCAGGTCGACCGAGCCGTACCCCGGCGAGGCGTCAACGTAGCAAAGCCGCGCCGGCGAACGCCTGCCCGGAGCGGGGTTCCACGGGCATCGCAGCCTGGCAACAGGTCCGGCCCCCGCTCGGCTGCGATGAGCGGCCCCTAGTCTTCGCGCATGGCCACCGATCGTCGCTTCGACGTTCCCGACTCGCTCGCTGTCCGGATCCCGGCTGACGACATGTGTGCCACCGCGGCCGCGCTGTTCGCCAGCCTCGATATGAGCGACGAGCACGCGGCCCGAGCCGCTGACGTGCTGGTTTACGCAGACCTCCGCGGCATCGACTCCCACGGCGTGTCCAACATGTTCCCTTTCTACGTCCAGTGGCTCTCGTCGGGCTTCCTCAATCCCCGGCCCTCACCCAGCGTCGTGAGGCAGGCGCCGGCCGCGGTGACCATCGATGACGACCGCGGCCTTGGGCTGGCGACGAGCCATGACGCCATGGCGGAGGCGATCTCGCGGGCGCGTCAGTACGGCGTTGGCTCGGTGGCGGTGACCAACAGCGGCCATTTCGGCGCGGCGGCCTATTGGGCAGGCATGGCGCTCGACCACGACATGATCGGGCTGGCGGTGACCGTTGGGGGGCTCCAGGTGGCGCCGACGCACGGCGCTCGGGCGATGGTGGGGCTGAACCCCATCGCCGTGGCCGCGCCAGCTGGGAAAGAGGCGCCCTTCATCTTCGACGCCTCGATGTCGTCGGTGGCCGGCAACAAGATCCGGATCGCTCGTCGCCTTGGGGCCAAGGTTGCGCCCGGCTGGATCGCCCGCCCGGACGGCACGCCGATCATGGAGGAGAGCGAGGTGCCGGACGATTTCCTGATGCTGCCGTTGGGCGGCACTCGGGAGATCGGGTCGCACAAGGGCTACAGCCTGGCGGTGGTGGTCGACATCCTGTCGGGCGTGCTGTCGGGCACGGGACCGGGGTTCCTTCACAGCCGCGAGGTGTCGCACCATTTCACCGCATGGCGCATCGACGCCTTCCGCGATCCCGACGAATTCAAGGCCGATATGGATGTCTTCCTGCGGGGATTGCGGGAGTGTCCGCCAGCGCCGGGAGCTGAGCGCGTGTTGTACGCGGGCTTGGCCGAATGGGAGACGTTGCAGGACCGAAAGCAGCGAGGAATCCCGTACCACCCCGACGTCGTGGAGTGGTTTCGGCGAACGTGCGCCGAGCGGGGCGCCGCCTGCCTGGTGTAGTTCTTTGATAAATTCAAGCTGTCTTAAAGAAATTCTCTACGCCGGACCAGGATGCTGTTTTCGCCGCCGCTTCCGTCGATTCGACGTCGATTCGACGGACTACGAACCTTTTTCGACGTCCCACCTCGTCGGTTGATGTGTCGTAGCGTGATCGCTCGACCGCACACCGTGCTCGAACAGAGATCCGCCTGAGAGGCGCGGCGTTGTCCTTGGGTTGTGTGTCGCTGAAGATCCATTGCGGAGCGCGCCCCAGCCATTCAGATGAATTGAACGACGCCCATCCCATTGATCCACGCCCGCACCGGCTCATAGGCCAGCACCTTGGCCCGGCTGTTCCCGCCCGCGGCCCCCGCCGCCGTCAACCAGGCGCGCACCTCATGGGTTCCGTTGCCCGCCAGCTCTAGCTCATGGTTGGGCACCTCGCAGAGCGCATCGAGGTCGCCTTCGGCCAGCCGCTCGAGGAACCAATGGTCGAAATCCTCGTCAATGCGCCCTACGTCGGGCGTTCCCACCGAATGTGAAAGCCCGCCCGCCCCCAGCACGCCGACGCGAAGGTCTCCCGGGAAGGATTCGATAGCCCGGCGCAGGGCACGGCCGAACTCGAGGCAACGCCGAAGAGTAGGCATGGGAGCAACCGCGCAATTCATGACGATCGGTACCAGCGGCAAAGCCCCGGACGGATCGGCCTCGCGGTAGACGGTGACAATGCCGTGATCGAGTTTCAGCTCGTGGGAGAAGGACGGCTCGAAGCCCTGCTCGACGCACGAGGCCAGCAGGTGGGCGGCCAGCGCCGGATGGCCGGGGACATAACCCTGCGGCACACCGAGCCAGCGCTCGACGGGCCCGAAGTGCCGCTCGCCGACACCCATGCACCACGCGGGGAAGTTATCGAGGAAGAAGTTGGTGAAGTGCTCGTTGGAGCAGACCACGACGGCGTCGAGCCGGCGCTGCTGGATCTCGTGCCGAAGACTCGCATGGGCGCCGAAGAAGCGCTCACGCTGGTCTGCCGGCGCGGAATCGCGAGCCGCCAGCATCATGGGGGCGTGAGCCGAAGCCCACACCATCGTCACCTTCGCCATCGGGGTCGTGCCTCGGTTGATCGGGCGAAGGGGGCCAGCAGGCGCTTGTAGTCGTCCCGCAGGATCCCGAGGGATCGGCAATATGCATTGATGAGCACGGGATGCACTCCCATGCGGTAGAGCTCCCCGATGTCGTCGGTCTTCAGTGCTTGGCGCTCGTCCTCGGTGAGGTCGTAGGCGTCGAGGTCCACCGCGCCGTCGTCCGTGCCGGCGCCGAACCGCTTGAGTCGGTGGTAGATCAAGCTCTGCACTTGATAGAGGCTCATACGGTGCGCCGAAGCCTACGGCATAGGGATTGACAGCGAAGGATGACCTCGTGTGTCGCAGAGCGCCGTGGC
>JAXDQG010000520.1:0-15634 GCA_034667945.1 Acidimicrobiia bacterium
GTCCGGGGGTGTTGCGTTGCCCACCAGAGTGGCTACACCGTCGGGTGTGCGCAGCGCCTGAGGGTCGATGCCGAGCTCGGCCGCCAATGGCTCATTCAGCATGAGCAGCTCGGGTGCCGGTGCTGCAACCGCCTCCCACCGCACGTAGAGGCCGGGAAGCTCGCGCACAAAGGTGTTGTCGAATGCGAATAGCGGCCGGACAGCGACGCTCATGCGCCCGAGGCTAATGCTCTGGGAGCGGACGACCGGCTGGGCCGGGCTCAGACTCGCGTGATGGAAGCGTGCCAGGCGATGGCACCTTCGGGGTTGATCGTGATCTCGATCTTGGCCGGCTCGATGAGATCGACTCGCCACCCTTGACTGAAACTCGTGGTGATCTCTTCCGGTGCGATTCGCCGAGGCCCCCAGTCGCCCGGCTGATGATTGCTGAAGCACAGCATGTGGAACGTGCCACCAGCCAGGACGACGGACTGCAGACTTTCGACGTATCGGGCTCGGTCGTCGTCCTCCAATACATGAAAGAGACCGCAATCCAGCACCGTGTCGAAATGCTCACGCAGCGAGGCGAGATTGAGGGCGTCCCAAACCAGGAAACGGGCCGAGATGCATCGTTCCCGTGCCTTTCCCTCGGCTCGAGCGATGGCGGACGGGGCGGCATCGATGCCGGTGGCATCGAGCCCCAGGCCGGCAGCCATGAGCGCGTGCTCGCCAGTGCCACAGCCCACATCCAGCACGAGTCCCCGAATCTGGCCGCTTTCCGCCAATTCGAGAAATGCCGGCTGGGGCCGGCCGATGTCCCACGCCGGTGTTCCCTCGTACAGCGAGTCGAAATCCTCAGGCCGCCTGGGTCGCACCGGGCCCGGCAAGCCGTCAAGGCGCCGCTCCGCATCGCTCATCTGCGCTGTCTACACGCTGCCTGGCGTCCGCGGGTCGCAACGGGTCCTCAGCCAGGGCAGATGCGGCAGGCCATGGCGCTGTTCGCTCCTGAGCCGTCTCCGCAATGGGCGGGCGGCCGGGCGAGCAGGGTTCTAATAGCCTTGACTTATATAAGCTGTAGCTGAAACGATTGGGATCGTGCACGCATTCGACGTGCTCGGCGACCCGGTGCGCCGGCGCATTCTCGAGCTCTTGGCCGATGGTGAGCGAGCTGCGGGAGAGATCGGGGCCGTCGTGCAGGACGAATTTGGCATCTCGCAACCGGCTGTGTCCCAGCATCTGCGAGTTCTGCGTGACAACGGGTTCGCCACTGTCCGGGTCGATGGTGCCAGACGGCTCTATGCAGTCGATCCGGCTCCGCTGCGCGAAGTCGACCGCTGGCTGGCGCGTTACCGCCGCTTCTGGGAACAGCGGCTGGATGCGCTGGGCACCGAGCTCTCCCGCGGCCAACGCCAGCGCGGCCACCCGCCCTTCGACCCGACCCCGACAACCGCGCCAGACCAACCGGCAGGAGGCACCAGCCAGTGACCGACGACATCTCCGCCACAGAGCGGGAAGTAGGCAACGAACGGATCGCCGCCGGTGAGGCATTCACCGTCAAGCTGCGACGCCGCTACGACTCCCCCATCGAGGATGTCTGGTCGGCGTTCACCGAGCCCGACCGGCTGAGGCGCTGGTTTCTTCCGGTCACGGGCGACCTCCGGGTCGGTGGCACGTTCGACCTCGAAGGCAATGCCAGTGGTGAGATCCTGCATTGCGAGCCGCCCCACCGACTGCGGGTCACGTGGGTGTACGGCGACCGGACGGCCGACGAGGTCGAACTTCGCTTGACCGGAAGCGAGGACGGCACCACCGTCGAGCTGGAACACGCCTCGGTCACCCGCATGGTGGAGGTCGAGGGTCGAATGGTGGACGTCATCCTGAACGATTCCGAAACCGGCATCTGGGGGCTCGGCACCGGCTGGGAGATGGGCTTGATCGGGCTCGGCCGGTTTCTCCGCGGAGAGCTTTCCGAGGGTCCGGCCGCGGAGTCGTTCGACGAGTCGAGCCCCGAGCTCCTGCAGTTGGCCGACCGCTGCGGCCGGGCCTGGGCTGCCGCGGTGGCCACGTCGACGAAGGACGAGTAGCTGTCTCGGGCTTCTCTCGCTCATCACACCGAGCGCAAGGGTGTGGGAGCGACCGCCGGGGGCGCCTCCCATCCGCAATACGGGCAGGCCTCGATCTGGGGCGCCGGGTCGCCGTAGTCGCGCACCAAGGACGCGGGCGGCGACTCCGGCCGGACGAAGCTGCCCATTCGCTGGCTGAGCTCGTCGTGAACGCCGCGGCCCAGCGCCCGGAGCGACAGCGCCCGCAGCGTGCGCAGCTCGCCCAGCAGCTCGTCCGGGTCGCCGGTGGCCAGCGCCAGCTCGACACCGTCGCCGGCCCAGCGCAGCGCGGTCTCGTGATCGTCGACGCGCATGTACGCCCACGCGGCCGCCACGCACAACCACACGTCGCCCGGGCACTGCGCACGCAATGTGGCGTACAGGTCGGCCGCTTCCACCCAACGGCCAGCGCTCAGGAGCAGCTCGGCGACATTGGCCCGGGGATGGGGAACGCTGCGATAGCCGGCCACGATGGCCCGCTCCCAGGCCGCGATGGCTCCGTCCCAATCGGCCGCCCGCCGCCTCAGCTCGGCGATCTGGGGCCACACCTCCTCGAGGGGCAACACGTGGGGCGCGCACGGGTGGGCCACACAGGCCTCCCAGGCGGACAGCTGGTCGCTGTCGCCACCGGAATCGGCCTCCTGCAATGCCGCGGCGAGCAGCTGACGGCACTCCGTTTCGGCGATGGCCTGGTTCACCGAACCGAGCTCCCTGCCACTGGGGCAACCAACGCGCTCGCGTGATGCGCCGCCGTCGGGCTCCCTGCGACCATCGGCTCAGCGCGCGGGGACCGGGGCTGCCGGCTCATCGGTTCTCCGGTCACGTTGCCCCCGTTCTCGCCTTGCCACCACCAGACCAATCGATGCCAGCTCGAGCACGGTTCACCCTCACCCAAGTGCTGCCAGTGCATACCGCACTGACGCAGTGTGAACCACACCAGATCGTGGCGGAGCGATACCGCTCGGCCGAGTTGGCTCGTGACCAATTGGAGACATCACACATGGCACGAGACCTACGCATGGCACGAGACCTACACATGGCACGAGACCTGCACATGCCACGAGACCTGCAGGGCACCAAGGTCGCCATCCTGGCGACCGACGGCGTCGAGCGCGTCGAGTTGGAGCAGCCCCGAGGCGCGCTTCTCGGTGCCGGTGCCGAGACCGAGGTGATCTCGCTCCATCCGGGTGAGATCCAGGCCCGGCAATTCGACATGGAGTCCGCCAGCACCATCCCGGTCGATCGGTTGGTCTCCGACGCCCAGGTCGGCGACTACGACGCACTGCTGTTGCCGGGGGGCACCGTCAACCCCGACCAGCTGCGCATGAATCCTGAGGCAGTCGCCTTCGTCAGGGAATTCGCCCAGAGCGGCAAACCCATCGCCGCCATTTGCCACGGCCCCTGGACGCTGGTCGAGGCCGACGTCGTGAGAGGTCGGCGATTGACCTCGTGGCCGAGCATCCGCACCGACCTCCGCAACGCGGGCGCCGAGGTCGTCGACGAGGAAGTGGTCGTCGACCAGCAGCTCACCACGAGCCGATCGCCGGCCGATCTGCCCGCATTCTGCGCAGCGATCGTCGAACAGTTCGCCAAGGCGCGCCAGCCCGCCTGATCGGTCGATCCAGAGCAGGACAGCTGCACACAAGCGAAAGAGGTGGTCCATGGCCGAGCGAACAGCCGAGACGGCGGCAGCCGCGGGCACGGTCGACATCGGCGGCGACATCACGGTGAACCGGCTCGGATGCGGGGCCATGCGCCTGACCGGGCCGGGGGTATGGGGGCCGCCGCCCAATCCTGCTGAGGCCTTGGCGGTCCTGCGCCGAGCAGTGGAGTTACAGGTGAACTTCATCGACACCGCGGACTCCTACGGCCCGGAGGTGAGCGAACGACTCATCGCCGAGGCGCTGTATCCCTACCCGGACGACCTGGTCATCGCCACCAAGGGCGGGATGGTGCGCCCCGGTCCCGACGAATGGGTCCCGAATGGCCGCCCGGAGCACCTCCGAGCCGCCTGCGAGAGCAGCCTGCGGCGGCTCCGCCTCGAGCAGATCCCGCTGTACCAGTTGCACCGACCCGACCCGCGGGTGCCGTTCGACGAGTCGGTCGGTGCACTGGTGACGTTGAAGGACGAGGGCAAGATCCGTCACATCGGGTTGTCCAATGTGACCGATGAGCAGATCGATCAGGCGGAGCGGCTCACCCCGATCGTCTCGGTCCAGAACCGCTACAACATGCTCGACCGCGAGTCCGATCCGATCGTCGACCGGTGCGCCTGGCAGGACATGACCTTCATCCCCTGGGCGCCGGTCCGCGAAGCCGGCGAGAGCCAGGCAGCTCTGATCATCGCCGAGCGGCACCACGCGACGCCGACCCAGGTGATGCTGGCCTGGCTACTCGCCCGGGCACCCGTGATGTTGCCCATCCCGGGCACGGCGTCCGTTTCCCATCTCGAGGAGAATGTCGGCGCAGCCGGTCTCGAGCTGGGACCCGACGAGTTGGCCGCGCTCAACCAGAACCGGTGAGGGCCCACAACGGCCGCAGTGGTCGGCTCCGAACGCTCGAGCTTGCTGGCAAGGTCGTCGCGGCGGCCTGCTCGCTTGCGGTGCTCCAAGCATGCGGAGGCGACGCATACCCGACGACGGCCAATCCGCCAATACCCGCCCCGCCCGTCCGAGGCGAGCCTCAACCGGCGTCCCCGTCGGGGGCGTTCGAGCCCACGGAGTTCGCCAACATCCCCGTGCCCTCCGGCGCCAAGCCGCTGGGCGAACCGCAGGTCCACGGCACGCTGACGCTTCGGAGCTGGGAAGTTGTGGGGCGGACACCGAAACAATTGCTGGACTTCTACAACGAGCAGCTGCCAGCTGCGGGGTGGAAGGTCCTCCAGCCCCCGGCGCCAGCCGGCCCAGTCGTGATGACGGGGCAATGGACCAAGCCCAAACAGCAGTTGCAGGCGACCGCCACTTCCCTGGATAGCCCGACGTCCTACCGCACCCAGCTGGATCTGCAGGTCCAGGTCTACTGAACCTGCAGAAACCTCAACCTGCAGAAACCTCAACCTGCAGCGGCCTCAACCTGCAGCGGCCTCAACCTGCAGCGGACCATGACGAAAGGCCGGTCCGCCCTGGTGCCTTGGGCGGGACCGGCCAAACCGTTGCCTGCGTTGACCTTGGCTGCGATGTGGCGGTCGATCAGCCGCCAGCGCTCGTGGTCGAGGAGCCGGCCGAGGGGGCGCTCGATGATGTGGTCGAGCCGCCCGTGGTCGGCGAGCCTGCCGCGGTCGCGCTGGTCGAGGACGAGGAGCTGGTGGTGGGCGCCGAGGCCGAGGTCGAGCTGGAGCTCGTCGGTGCGGTCGTCGATGGTGCGCTGGTCGAGGACGAGGCAGAGGCGGGCGTTGTCGTGGCCGGGGCCGACGTCGACGAGCTCGGCGAGCTCGTTGTGGTCGACGACGTGGACGAGGTAGGCGGGGTCGCCGCCTGCTGCGTGGTGGTCAGGTCCAGGACCCGCACTGCGGTCGAGGTCGCGCCGGAGACCAGCGCCTCGACGTGGACATCGTCACCGACCGAGACGTTGGCAATGCCATCGCGGCCGGCCATGACCATGGTGTCCTTGGTAACGACGTAGGTTTTGGCGAAGTCGTCAGCACTCCTCACCGCCAGCGACGTCGGGGACACCGCCGTCACCTTGCCCACCTGCTGGTCGACGGTCTCGTAGCCGCCCTTGCCATCCGGACGGACGAACTGGCCGTGAACGACATCTGACAGGGCGCGCGGGACACTTTCGGGCGCCGCCACGGTGGTCATGGGTGATGGCGGGGGAAGTGTCGTCGAGGTGCTCTGGGCACCTGCCAGGCTCAGACCGGCAACACCGAGTCCACCGGCTGCAGCCGTGGCCGCCACCATCGTGGCGAGTCGCCTCCTCCGACGTTGCGCGCCCCGCCTCGACGACGGCGTGCGCTCCATGGGCACCTGCGCGTCAACAGACATCCGGCCTCCTTCTGGCAATGCCGTGTGTGCTTTGCGGGCACATGTGAAAGCGCCCGGCTCCAAGAAGTGACAGACAGCTCTGTCACAGAGAGGAAACTAACACGGAACCAAAACGAAATAAATGCAACCGATTAGTAATCTAACGCCGAAATAACGATCGTCACTTGCTCGCTGCGTGCTTGAACGACCGCTCCAAGGGTTACCTCGCGCCGGTTACCCGGAATTGCCCGCTGTCAGCCGCCTGGCAGCAAAAGGCGAGGGCAACTTCAGCCGCGGCGTGGCAACCGGACGCTGTGAGGGCCAGCTCAGCCGCAGGATGTTCCGGGCGGTGGCTCTGTCGGCGTGAAGCCGACGACCGTTGTGCTGGGAGCTGGCGGAACGGTCGTGGTTGGCGCAGCTGTCGTGGACGCCGCAGCCGGTGCGGGAATGACACCGCCGAAGTCCGCCCCCGTCACCAACACCACTGAGGGACCGGATGCCGCATCTTCCTTCAGCTGAACGCTCCCCTTGAGCTCCTTGGCCACCAGTTCGGCCAGCGGTCGGTTGCCGGGCCCGAACCGCAGCGTGGTGCGGGTCTGCGCGGCCGTGCCGGCGTCACCCACCTCCGTCACCACGAACCCGTACTCCTGCAGACCACCGGCCACCTGACCTGCCTGCCCGTCGATGCCTGTGCCGTTCAGCACCCGCACCGACACCTTGGACGGATGGAGCGTGGACGAGGTGGCGTCCTTACCGGCATCCGCCGGCGCCTGGCCGGGCATCGGTGCGTGGCCGGTGAAGATGTCCAGAATGGGCTGCGCCTCGGACTGGACCAGGTCGAGCACCTCGGCGCCGGCGTCCGTGGTGAAAGGCACGGTGGGCAGCGAGTACGTCGTCATGGCGTTGCCTCCGCTGCCACTGAAGCGGCGCACGATCGACACCGCCCGGGTGATGGAGAGGCCCGGGTCGAAGCTAACGTTCTTGGAGGCCACGTCGACCAGCCGGTTCACCTTGAGAAGGTCGGTGAGACCGAGGCCCTTCCCTTTGTCCATGGCCTTCCGCAGGAACAGCTGCTGGCGGCTCATGCGGCCCAGATCAGAGGTGGGGTCGGTCACCCATTGGCTTCCGTCGTAGACCTCGAGATGTCGGGATCTCGCGAAGGCCAGAGCCTGGTCACCCTTCAGCACGACGCATCCGGCCTGCGGGATCTGCAGGCCCGTCCACTCGTCGCGCATGGGCTGCGAGATGTAGATCGGAACGCCGCCCAACACGTCGACCAAGCCCCTGAACCCGCCGAAATCGACCTCGACGTAGTGGTTGACCGGGATGCCCAGAGACGACGTGATGGTGTCGATCAGCACCTGCGGACCATCGGCATAGGCGGTATTGATGCGGTCCTTCTCTCCGGTGGCGCTGCCGATCGGGAGGTACAGATCACGTGGGATGGAGAGCAGGGCGATCTGCTGAGATTTGGGGTCGACCCGGGCCACGATCACGGTGTCGGACCGCTTCCCGGCCGCGGTTTCCCCGCCCAGGAATGCGCCCGCGTCCTGCTCTCGCGGGTCGACGCTCGCCCGACTATCGGAACCCACCAGCAAGTAGTTCTCGGGGCCTCCGGCAGCATCGGCCACGTTGACCTTGACACGGTCGAAGCTGTTGAGCTTGGACGAGACGATCCAGAACAATCCGGCGCCGACGAGCAGACAGAACGCCAGAACCACGCCACTGGCGACAATCAGTTTCTGCCCCGTGCTGCGGCCCAATCCCTTGCCCGCTGGATGTGCCATGCACGTGTGAGGCTATCCGCCGCCTGCACGATGATCGGGGATAGGGTAGCTCGACCAGCCCTGAACAGAGGTCAACGTGACCTTGAGCATCGGGCCGGCGGGTGGCCGTCCGACGTATTGGCGGTACTTCTGGCACAGGGCGTCGAGGCCTTCAGGATCGGCTTCCTCGTTCGCCATACCGCGCAGTCGGACCCACCACAAGTGAGACCAGTCGTCCTCGTAATGGTCGACCAACACGGTCACCTGGGGGTGAACCGCGATGTTGGCGAAGCGCTGCAATCGGTCATGCCGCTTCGGCTTGTGGTCCACTGCGCTGACCAATCGGCCGAGTGGTTCCGGCGCAGGCAACCAGGCAAATACGAACGGAACCAGGTCGACGCGGTCGTCGGAACGCCGGGTAGCCAGGCGGCCGACCTGCGCAGACGCCGCCAATGCCAGCCACTGTGCACTTCTGTCGCCGTCCATGCCGACATCGTGACCCGTTGCCGGCCCGACGACCAACACCAAGACCCGGCGCGCATTACGGTGCTCGCACCGGGTTCTCGGGAGAGGTACCGCGACCATGGGATTCAAGGTTGTCGCCCAATTGCCGGCGCACATTCCGCTCGGCGAGGTAGAGGACCGCTACGCCTGGGAACTCGAGGCGCTCCACGCCATCGACGCCGAAATATGCGAGGTCGCCGCCGCGTCGGAAGACGAATTCGTCCGTTTCGCGCACGATGCGGATGCGCTGATCACCTCATGGGGCTTCCCGATCACACGACGTATCATCGAAGGATTACGACGGTGCGTGGTCATTGGAGTCGGCTCCGTGGGCGTCGACACGGTTGATGTCGATGCGGCCACGGAAGCCGGGATCGTCGTCACCAATACCCCCGACATCTTCATCGAAGAAGTCGCCGATCACGCGCTCGCACTGATCCTCGGCTGTGCCCGCCGCATCGTCGAGCAGGACGAGATGGTGCGAGACGAACGCTGGTTCCAAGGACGTCCGCAGCTCTCCCACCTACCGCGCTTATGGGGGCGCACATTGGGGCTGGTGTCCTTCGGCAATGTGGCCCGGGCCACCGCCCGACGCGCGGCTGCCTTTGGCGTGCATCTGCTGGCCTACGACCCATTCGTGTCGGAACTGCGCATGACCGCCGAGGGCGTCGAGCCCGTCACATCACTTGGTGAGCTGCTCGAACGATCCGACATCGTCTCGATACATGCGCCCTACAACCGGGACACCCACCACCTGATCGGCGCGGCCGAGATCGCCCGTATGCGCGACGACGCCATTCTCGTGAACACCGGCCGGGGCGGCGTCGTGGACGAGGAGGCGCTGGCGCTCGCCATGGCCGGCGGCAAGCTGTGGGCGGCAGCGCTCGACGTGCTCGAGCAGGAGCCGCCTCCGCCCGACCACCCGCTTTTCACATTGCCCAACGTCATCCTGTCGCCCCACGTCGCCTCGGCAACGTCACGGATGCGGCCGGAGACCCGTCGTCGGGTCGGTCGCGAGGTGGCCCTGGTCCTCAGCGGGCGATGGCCACGATCGTGCGTCAATCCCGGCGTGCTACCCCGCACGTCGCTCGAGCGTTGGCAGCCCTATCCGAGCGACCGCGGCCCCAACCGGTAACGGGCGCGCACGTCGGCCGTCGCTGCGGGCGCAAGCGCCGGGCGAACATGGCCTCGACCTCGTCGGGGAGCCCGCTTCCACTCAGTCGCCGACCGGCTCAGCCCAGACCGCGGGAGTCCTGCTTGAGGGCGGTGTCCACGCACAACGCGGCCGCCACGACCAGCGAGCGCAGCGGCTCCTCGAGGCGGCGATGGATCTGCACCACGTAATTGTCGGCCGTGGTGAACATCGTCTTGGCCAGGCCTTCCCAGGTCTTCGTGATCCGGGCGCACTCAGTCTCGGACGCGTCGCGGATGGCGAAGTTCCAGGCGCGCCAGTTCTCGGCATTGATGGAACCGACCCGCTGCCCGCCGGCCTCGAGGGCGAAACGGATCTTGCCGATGGAGTTCTCCTGGCGCATCACGCCGATCTCGCGGCCGGCGCCGTCAGCGACGATGACCCGAGACTTCACCAGCTTGGCCGGTCGGCTCAGCACCAGCTGGACCGCGCCATTCATGTCCACGACCTGCAGCTGATGGGTCATGAACTGGTCGAGGCTGCTGATCAGCCGGACTGCCTTCTTCACCACCGACTGACCGACCTGCCGCACGGCCCCCAGCTGACGCCCCTCGGCGTCGAAGATGGCGTACTCGTTGTGGATCTCGATCAGCTTGACCTTCTGGTTCACGACCAGGATCGGCTCGGTGAAGATCGTGCCCCCACCCACGGCCGCCTGGCCGGGGGTCAAGCCGGTCCGCATTTGGACCTGACGTCGGATGCGGTCGGGGTCGTCACGCGTGGTCGGCACGTCCCCGGGACCGTTGACCGGGTCGGTGGATTGCTGACCGCGGTTGGCAACGTGCTCGGTCCACGCGGTCCCGTCCCAATAGCGGAACTCGTGGTGACCACCCGGATCGGGATACCAACCTGCCTCGTTACCAGAAGTGGCGCTCATGGCGGCGCAGGGTATCGGTCGGTTGGGCTGCCGCTCAGTCGTCGCTCTTGGCGCCCGCGGCCAGGCCGACCCGCACACTGGTCGCAGCCCACTCGGGCCAGCGTGACCTGGACTTCTCGGCCAGCTTCTGCATCAGCTTGATGGCACCGGGATCGGCATCACCCGGCTTCGCCTCGATCACACCCTCCTCGAGCATCCGCATGATGATCTCGCGGCCGAGGTCGGTGCGGACGACGGTGAGCGTCCAGTCGGTTGCGTCACCGATGCCGCCGGTGGAGATGTCGGCATGCTCGGCCGCGAAGTCCGGGCAATGCAGGCAGCCCTCACGCGTCCAGGCGTGGCACTCCTTGAGATTGATCTCGTGGTAGTCGCCGTTGCGCATCCACACCTGGAACACGCCCTTGATGTTCATCTTGACGATCTCGTCCTTGGGCAGGCCGTACTTGACCCAGAAAAGCTCGTCGAACAGGGCGTCGTCGAACGACTTCGAGCACAGGAGCCCGATGTTCAGCTTGATCGGCCGACCGACCTTGCCGACCTTGCGGCTCCACATGACCGGACCGATGGACGTCTGACACGACATGCCGACCAGCGCGAGGTCCTTCAGCCCCCGCTCCATCGCCTCGGGGAAGGCCATCGTGTTGGCGGAATAGGTGTACCGGCTCCCGGCGGACGCCAGCACCTCCGCACGGTTGGTGGCCACCCCGGGACGGGCCTTCCAGCCCCCCTTGTCGCCTTCGAGGTAGGAGACCAGCGCACCGTCGATGTAGCCCCGCTCGAGACACCACATGAGGATGGCCGACACCAGCCCGCCGTCCTGACCGGTCTCGTAGACCGTGTCGTCGCTGGCCCGGCACAGGATGACGTCCTTGAAGACACCCGCCATCTCGTCGTCGCGGCGGGCTCGGCCGAAGAGGTGCTCGTCCGCCTCGAGCTCCCACGCCCGAAAGCGGGGGCACGCCCGGGTGCAGGAGGTGCAGCCCTTCTCGCCGTGGATGCAATTGTCGGGCCCCAGCTCGTCCTCGAGGTGGAAGGGCCGGTACTCGCCCGATTCGTGCTTGTAGCCGATGACGTCGTGGGGACACGCGATCACGCAGCCGGCACAGCCGGTGCAGAGCCCCGAGGTGATGACCTCCTCGTAGAGCTCTTTCCACTGGTAGGTCCAGCGTTCCTTGCTCTGGGCCGGCGCCGACTCGTCGGTCATGGTCATGGCCCGGAGCCTAGTGTTGCCCGCCACGCTGCGGACACAGCCACCCCACCCCACCGCCGGAGCCCGAAAGCCTCCGCCTCCGCGCACCAGGCAGCTCTGACCGACCGAGCCCTGCCGCCCAGACCGGCTGCCCGGCTGCCCAGCGCCGCTGCGGCGCAGCGGTCACGACGTGGCGGAGGAGCACTCCTTCACCGCGCTGACCAGCTCGGCGGGGGGCGTGCTCTGGCTGCGGAGTTGCTCGTCGAGCTGACGGAACCGGTCGAAGGGCATGCTGGCGGTCAACCGGTTGTAGGCACAGCGACACGCAGCATCGGGGTTGTCCACGTCGGGTGCCGAACGCTTGCACGCCCCGGTGACGGCGCGCTCGAGGTCGGGTCCGTAGGTGCTGGCCTCAGCCGGGCGAATCAACCAGGCCGCAGCGATGGCGCCCACGCAGGCAGCCAGAACGGTCAGGACGATGCCGACGCGCCAACGGAGCCGTGTCGCCGGAGACATCGGCCGGCGACGCTAGCGCTTCGTGGTCCCGTGGCCCGTCTCGGGGCGGTCTGTGAACGCCTTTCCGGTGTTTGGGACCGGCCTCCCCCGCCTAACCTCGGCTGATGTGCCGGCGGCGGCCGAGCGGGCGGCGGGACGCTCGGTAACGAGCGAGATCCACGACCACACCACCCCGGGGGCCGGGCTTCTCGATGGCTGACTCGTCCGAGAGGGGGCGATCCGCCTCGCGATCAGGCCCGTTCTCGCCGTGCAAGGGCACTACATCGGCCAGAGGAGGCAGCGCTCGAAGCTGGACGTCATCGGTGATGGCCACGCGGCCGGCGAGCCCCAGCCGAATGAGCTCCTCGAGCAGCACGCGCACACCTTGCTCCTCCGCTTCGTCCTCCGCCGCGGCCAACTCGTCGCTGTGGTTACCCGAGCTCCACTTCCGCTCTTCGCCCGACACCGGGCTTGCGTCGCCTGAGCGGGTCTCGTCCATGCGCCGAGGGTGAGACGCATGCCACGCAGCGCCAATCGGACGAATGGCCTGTGTCGTCCGGTATACGGGACGTCTCACACAGATCCTGCGACAGTCGGACTACCGAGCTTTAAGCGGAGAGGGGCCGAGCGACGGGCACCCCCTTTTGATGGTGCACGGAGGCGTCGGGAGGTCCTATCCGCCCGTGTCCTCGGGAACCGCCCCAGCCAGCTCCACGGCTCGGTGGAACACGGCTTGCAACATCGGCTCGGTGAGTCGGCCGGTGAAGGTGTTCTGCTGGCTGACGTGGTAGCAGCCGAGCAACGTCTGGCCGTCGCCGATGGCAACCTCGACGCCGTGGCCGAACCGGGGGCGTGGTCGGAGCCCCAGGGCATCGGCCGCGGCCCCAAACCCGAACGCGCCCAGGGCGATCAGCACCCGCCACTGCGTCAGCAGGGCGAGCTCGCGACGAAAGAACGGCGCACAGGTGTCTCGCTCTTGCGGTAGCGGCTTGTTCTCGGGTGGTGCGCAGCGGACGGGCGCGGTGATGTACGCGTCGCGCAGCTCCAGGCCGTCGCCCCGATGGATCGACGTGGGCTGGTTGGCGAGGCCGGCTCGGAACATCGCCCGGTACAGCCAGTCACCGGAGCGGTCGCCGGTGAACATTCGACCGGTCCGGTTGCCTCCATGCGCGGCCGGCGCCAGACCGACCACCAGCACTCGCGCCTGGGGGTCGCCGAAGCCGGGGACGGGCCGGCCCCAGTACTCCTCGTCCCGATAGGCGGCCCGCTTCTGGACAGCGACCTGCTCGCGCCACGAGACCAGCCGCGGACACCGACGACACTCGACGACCTCGGCGGCCAGGGCGGCGAGCTCGTCCATGGCCCGCAGGCTAGAGCGACAGTCGGATCTGGCCGAGCTGCTGCCCGACACACCGTCGATGGCGTCGAGGCGCGCAGCCACTGGGGCCGACGACACTCGTGCGCCAGAGCGGCGGCTAGGTTTGACCGGCAGATGGCCAGGCGCACCACTTCACCACCCGCACCCGAAACCACGGAGACTCCCGCGCCGACCGAGGCTGATGTCGACAAGCCGCCCGGTCCCAAGCCCACTCTCGTGCTCTTTGTGCGCCACGGGAAGACGCCTACCACCGGCACGATGCTGCCCGGGCGCGCACCCGGTCTGCATCTCAGCCCGGAAGGTCAGAAGCAGGCGCAAGCCGCGGCGAAGCGGATCGCCAAGCTGAAGAACGTGGGTGCCATCTACGCCTCGCCGCTCGAGCGCACGCAGGAGACGGCCGGCCCGATCGCCGAGGCCCTCAACCTCCGGATAGAAACCGACCCGGGCCTGCTCGAATGCGAGTTCGGGGAGTGGACCGGGGCCGAGCTGAAGGAGCTGTTCAAACGGCCGGAGTGGCGGCAGGTACAGCACAGTCCCTCCTCGTTCCGGTTCCCCGGCGGCGAGTCGTTCCCCGAGATGCAGGTGCGCATCTGCTCGGCGGTTGCGGCCCTCGTCAGCGCGCACCCTGGCGAAACGGTGATTGCCGTCTCCCACGCGGATCCGATCAAGGCTGCGGTGGCGGCCGCGGTTGGAACGCACCTCGACCTGTTCCAGCGCATCGTGGTCTCGCCGTGCTCGATCAGCGCGGTGCAGTACGTCCCTACCGGGGCGCCGATTGTTCTGGCGGTCAACTCCACCGGCTCGGACCTGAAGACGCTGGTGCCGTCATGACGGCAGGAACGTCGGGTCTGCGCGAGGGGTGGCGGCCGTGAGCCCGCCGTTCGACTTCGTGTGTGAGCACTTCACGGCAGGAGCGATGGGTCCCGCAGGTCACCGGGTCTTCTACCTGCAGGCCGGCGCCAACGGACAGATCGTCAGCCTCAAGTGCGAGAAGCAACAGGTCGGGGCATTGGGGGAGTACCTCGACCGGATCCTCACCGACCTCCCGCCCGGCCCAGCCGGCGGGTCCGCCCTGCCGGCCGACCTGATCGATCCAGTCGAACCGGCCTGGACGGTCGGTTCCCTGGCCCTCGGCTACGAAGAGGAGGCCGACCGGCTGCTCCTCCACATCAGCGAACTCACGGAGGAGGGCGAGACCGGGGCCGACGCACGCTGGGAGATCCGTCGCGACCAGGCCAGGGCGTTCATCGCCCGGGCCCAGAGCCTGTTGCAGGGAGGCCGCCCGAGCTGTCCGCTGTGCGGGCGCCCGATGGACCCCGAAGGGCACACCTGCGTGAAGACCAACGGCCATCTCCCCCACTGACGGTCCACCGACCCGCCGAGCAGCCGTGAGCCGACGCCCACCCCCTGATCCAGCGCTGGTCGAGCGGCTCCGCACCGCGGAGGTCGAGGTGCTCGGCCGCATGCCGTGGGCGTCGAACGGCACCTTCCTGGTGCAGCTGGTCGACGAGGACTCCGACGATCATGAGAAGGACCGGCCAGTCCAGGCGATCTACAAACCTCGACGTGGTGAGCGCCCGCTGTGGGACTTCCCTCCCGGGCTGTACAAGCGAGAGGCGGCCGCCTATGAGCTGGGCGCCTTCCTCGGGTGGTGGGTCGTGCCTCCGACGGTCGTACGGGACGGCCCGCTGGGGGAAGGCTCCATGCAGCTCTTCATCGACGCCGACTTCGAGCAGCACTACTTCACCCTGCAAGATGACAGCCGCTACCGATGGGACTTCGAAGCCATCTGCATCTTCGACCTGGTGGCCAACAACACCGACCGGAAGAGCGGCCACTGCCTGCTGGGACCGGACGAACGCATCTGGGCCATCGACAACGGCCTGTGCTTCGCGGTCGACTTCAAGCTGCGCACGGTGCTGTGGGATTTCGCCGGTGAGCCGATTCCCGACGAGCTCCTGCGCGACCTGGGCTGCCTGCTGGAAGAGGGCCCGCCCGAGACCTTGGCCAGCCTGCTCGATGACGACGAGCAGCTGGCCATGTTGGAGCGGGCCGACAGCGTGGTGCGCTCCCGCCACTTTCCCGTCGACCGCACCGGCCGGCGCTATCCCTGGCCGCTGGTGTGAGTGGCCCCATGGATGAGAACCCCGCCGATGACTGACAACCGTGCCCCCCAGAACCGCACCGACG
>JAXDQG010000521.1:0-3398 GCA_034667945.1 Acidimicrobiia bacterium
GATCTGGCGGGCGTTCGGGCTCAAGCCGGTGGCGTCAGGACTCCTTCAAGGTGTCGCCCGACCCTGACCTGGTCAAAAAGATCAGGGACCTGGTCGCCTTGTACATGAACCCGCCGGCGGCCGCGGCAGTGTTCGCGGTGGACGAAAAGCCCCAGGTCCAGGCGCTCAATAGGACGGCGCCGACCTTGCCGATGCTGCCAACAACGCCGGCCCGGGCCACCCATGACTACGAGCGGAACGGCACCTTGGACCTGTTCGCCGCCTTCGAGGTCGCCACCGGGAAGGTCATCACCGACCTGCGAGCACGGCACGCCTCCGCCGACTTCGTGGCGTTCTTGAACAAGGTCAACCGCGAGGTCCCCAACGCCTCGCCGTCCACGTCATCTTGGACAATCTGGCGACCGGTGTTACTCGACGACGAGTTTTTGCGTCCCGCACGACGTCAACCGCTCGCCGACCTGGCCGCCGCGCCCGATCCCGTCTCGACGCTCGAACAGGCGACACGGGGCGACTGGAGATCAAGCGCGAGCTAGGTCGCTAGCATGGCGCGCAGGTCAATATGGAGAGAATCGCTCGGCCGTTTCGGTAACGATCCGAACAGCAACCAGGCCAGGCGGCCAATCAGACCTCCCCAACGACCTCCCGCACCTCGCAACGCTCGAACGTCACGCCGGGAGATGGGTGCGCCTCGCCGCTCCTCACCCGTTCGGCCATGGCTTCGGCCTCATCCCGAGTGTCGAACACGAGCACCGCCACCGAGCTCGTGGCAGCGTCGTCCACCGTGTAGTAGGCCCTCACAAGACCAACGACGTGTTGCTTCACCCGCGGCAAGACGTTGTCGTCGAGATCCTCTTGGGCCGCGTGAGGGTCATCGATCCGGGCGTAGTTGAACAATGCGAACGGCATGGTCCTCTCCCGATTGCGGATCTCAGAATGCAAGCTCGTGTCTAGAGAGGCGTGCGCCGTAGCCAGGACGGCCACAACCGTGTGAAGGGCTTCTTGGCCCGCCAGGTTCGCGGAGCTGATGGACCCACGCAGCCGATCCGCCGGTCGACGATGCACATGACCGCTCCGCGCTTGTCGACGTGGCAACGAGCAGCCTCCGTCGTCCTTTCCTGGCCCAGGCGACGGAGCGGATAGCCGTTAGGGGGGCCTCGACGTCGGCATGAGCTTCCTAAGCCTTCTCGAGCCGGACTGAGCGTCACGGTTGGAAGACACGGTACCCCCAGCTCGGACCGGTCTGCCAGCATCGCGATCGGGTGCTCGAGCGGTGCTCGACCCAACCCAGCCGAACTCTGCGACCGCTCACGCAAAGTTCGCGACCGTCGTAGCAGTCTGCGTTGGGTGCCCGAGCCATGGGGCATGCCCGCCGGGCAGCACCACCAGTGGCCCACGGGGAATCAGCTCGGTCGCTGCCGAGCGGCTCCTGTCCGCGCCCACCACAAGTGCCGGGCATGGACGACTACTGTTTGCCGGCCAGGCACGTGCGAATCCCGCCGAACGTGGAGGAGGAGTCAGGGTATGGACCTCCCGTCGCCCGCCCGTCTGAGGGTCGAGTTCCAGAAGGCCGCCACCCGTGGCCATCGGCTCTTGCTGCAATCCCCGCTCGGTCCGCTCCTTTCAACCACGCCGATGGGCCGGTTTCTCGTGCTACACACGACCGGACGCAGATCCGGTGAGTCTCGCCAGACGCCGTTGTCCTATACCAACGACAGTGACGCCTTCGTCGTGATCGCTTCCGACGGAGGGTCACCCCGCGACCCCGACTGGTACCTCAATCTGAAGGACCATCCCGATGCCGAGGTTGAGATCAGCGGTCGCCGCCGGCCGGTACGGGCAGAAACCGTCACCGGCGGCGAGCGCGACCGCCTGTGGCGCCAGGCCGTGGGCTCGTTCGGGGGCTACGCCGGCTACCAGGCGCGAACCGACCGGCAGATCCCGGTCGTGCGCCTGACGCCCACCCACACGGCCTAGGCAAGGAGCTCACCGCTCCGCGACGACGAGATAGTTGTGGGGCAGGCTCAGGTCGTCGCGGGGAATCGACGGGTAGGGCCAGCGTCCGAAGTTCGCGCCCTCATCCCCGTACTGGCACACGTGGGCCTTCCACCCATGAACGACCAACAGGCCCTCAGGGTCATCGGTGCCGTACCGCGCGCCGGAAATGCCGTTGTCGGCCAGGCGCTGAAACCAGAACGCCATATACGGCATGTCAAGGGCCGACCGACCGGTAAGGTCAGCGAGCAAGGCGCTCCCAGAGGCAGCCAGGTGGTCGAGGACATCCAGGAGCCGATGGACGTCAGGCTCCTCGAGATAGCCCAGCAGCCCCTCCGCCAAAAACACAGAAGGGCATGTCGGATCAAAGCCTGCCCGCACGAGGTCGGTCGCCCATTCCGCGGTGAGATCGGCGGCGACGGTGATCCGCTCGCACCTAGGCTTGGCCGACACGGCGGCCAGGCGAGCGTCCTTCATCTCCAGCACAGCGGTGCGATCGATCTCGAACACGATGGGCAGGTCCAGCCGGTAGGCGCGAGTGTCCATGCCCGCGGCTAGCACGACCACCTGGCCGATCCCCCGATCGGCGAGAAGGCGGAGGAGCGCGTCGTCAAAGAAGCGTGTTCGGATGGGGATCGTCGGGTTGTCCGGAAGGTCAACCTCCATGCGGGTCATGAGGTCGACGCCGTCCTTTCCAGCCAACGCCTCCGCCAGGGGATCATGGAAGAGCCGATCGGTCCGAGCCCTTTCCCGCGCACGTACCGCAGCCATCCAGCACGCCGTCGTCGAGACAGGGTCCACGCAGCACCTCGTCGCGCTGAGGAAGCTTCCATCATGCCACTCGCCGACCGGTAAATTTACGACAGCACGATGCGGGGCCTACGCCATCTCCGAAGCAGTCGGCGCCGAACGCTCGGGCCAATTGTGCTCAAACACCCACCGAAGGGAACCAGCCTTCTACAGCTCGGTAGTGGCCTGTACTCAAACGGGAGGCTATCTAATGCCCCAGACCTCGATGATCTGGTCACCTTTCCAGCGGAGGGTAACCACGGCTGGCAGAGCTGTTCGCTCTCCGTTGCGGTCGAGCGCGTCGCTGTCCATGAGCCCGACCGTGAAGTGGCCGTGCTCAACAGGCTCGGTGACCAGGCGGTAATGGGCGTCGCGACCCTCCATCAGGGCAGCCCACCTGGCCTTCGCTTCCTCTCGTCCTCGGGCATGCACGCCAGAGTTGGGCACGTTGAAGCGCACGTTGTTGGCCATGTCCGCGAACGCCACGTCTCAATCGTGCTGGTCGATAGCCTTCACGAACCGCTGGAGCGCAGCCACGTGGTCCATCCCTAGCCCCCTGTGATCCTCGTGAAGGAGTGCCTGGCCGCTCGTGGTCCGAGGCCGTCTGATGCCTGCTC
>JAXDQG010000522.1:0-7099 GCA_034667945.1 Acidimicrobiia bacterium
GAGGTTGTTCTCGACATTCCTCATGTGGTTGTTGGCCGAGCTGTTCCAGGAATTACCCGAGGTCGGTGATCTCGACAAGCCGAAGCTCGTGTTTTTCTTCGACGAGGCGCACTTGCTCTTCAGTGACGCACCCAAGGAATTCATCGACCAGATAGCACAGACTGTTCGCCTCATCCGTTCCAAGGGCGTCGGGATTTTTTTCATTACTCAGTTGCCCGACGATGTGCCCGCCTCGGTGCTCGCCCAACTCGGTAACCGGGTCCAGCATGCATTGCGGGCCTTCACGCCACGCGATGCCAAAGCCCTCAAGGCGGCGGTGACCACGTATCCGAAGACCGACGACTACGACTTGGAAGAGGCCTTGACGCAGCTCGGTATCGGCGAGGCCATGGTCACGATCCTCAACGAGAAGGGCGCGCCGACGCCCGTGGCGTGGACGCGTATGCGGCCACCATCGTCATTGATGGCCGCTCTGGCCGGCGGGGACGTCGACCGAGCGGCCAAGGAGTCGTCGATCTGGTCGAAGTACGCCAATCCGATCGACCGCGAGTCGGCAAGAGAGCTACTCGCCGCCAAAGCCGCGGCCGGCGCTCCACCAGCTGAGGGCGGTCAGCGTCCGGAGCCTATGCCGCAACCCAAGGCGTCGGACAAAGAGGATGATGGCAATGCGGTGGTCGACTTCCTGAAGACCCGTGAGGGCCGGTCGTTGATCAACACCGTGGCGCGCGGCGTTTTCGGACTGTTGAAGAAGCGACGCTGAGCCGGGCCGACCAGCGGCGGCTCACCTCACCAGGGGCCGTCGCCACCCCGTTGCGTTCTCACTTCGGGCGCCGACGTCGCGACCGGTGCGGTCGGGACGGCTATGTCTTGGTCTTCAGTCATCGCCTGGATGGCCGAGTCGAGCAGGGCGCTCAGCTCCGGGGACTTCAGGCGCTCCGCTTCAACGAGTGCCAATTGAACCAATTCAAGAGAGCGTTCCACCCAACTCTTCTTTCCGCCGCCGGAAAATCTTCAACAATCCTGGCCTGCAGGCACGGCCCACGGACTAGGCCAGAGACGCTACCCTCGAGCAATCCAGAGGACACGTTCCAGAACACTCCGGTTCTATGACATTTTGACATAACGGCCGCGAGCCGCCGGCGGCGTGGCCGGATCGTTGACGAGAGCGCCGCTGTCGCCTGTGCTTGTATGAAACGACCCGTCGAAAGGTCGTCCAGATACAGTCGATGCTCTGTGCTACGAGGCTTTCTGCGCCCTCGGGCGAGTGCCCGACTCGGCACCGGGCGCCAAAATCCCGAATGTCTTATGCACAAGTAACATCGCAAGCACGAGCCAACCGATGTCACCAGTCGATGGACAACCCAGCGAACTGGCATCCTGCTCCGGCCCACGAGGTCTCGAGCCGGGCCGGCTGAAGGCGAAGCAGGGTGCACACCGTGCCCGCCGCCTGCGGTCCTGGTCACCAGCTCCGATCTGTCAGGGCGGGGGCAGGTTGCGTGTGGTGACGAGCGCGGTCGCACACAGCGTCGTCCCCTCCCCGGAGAGCACATACACGTCTACCGCGGCGACGGTCACCGTCCGGCCCGCTCTCACGACCCTGCCTCGGCCGACGAGCTGCTCGCCTCTTGCTTCGGCCAGAAACTTGACGGTGTAGTCAAGGGTTGCCGCACGACCACCGGTGGGCAGCATGGTGGTGGCGGCGCTCGCACCCGTGAAGTCGGCGAGTGCAGCGATCGGGCTGGCCTGAAATGCGCCGGGTACATGCGAGTGCTGTTCGCGCCAGACCAAGCGGGTGACGCTGTGACCCTCGCCGAGTTGCTCGAAGGTCAACCCGAGCGCAACGGCGACGGGCATGCCGAGGACCCAGGCTGCGACGTCCTCGCGGGCGACAGCCGGCATGCTCACGCCGACACCGGCGCGGCGGCGAAGATGCCCGTCGCCGTGAGAACGAGCGTCGACTCGACCTGGAACGTGCATGCGGCGAACGAGATCCGCGAGCCCACTCGGCGCACCTCCGCCCACCCCTCGAGCCACTCGCCCCGGTGTGCGGACCCTGTGAAATCGGCCGTCAGCGACACCGTGAGCAGCGGAGCTTCGGGCGCAGCGCGGTGAAGCGTATGACCCATAATCGTGTCGGCCACAGCGACGAGGACGCCGGCGTGGAGAAAGCCCCGTGCGTTGGTATGTCGCTCATCGATGAGCAAGCGCACGATGGACGGTTCTGCGGCCGATTGGTACACGGGCCCAACGAGGTCGAGATAGGGGCTGGAGCGCACGTAGGGAACGAAGCCCTCCGGGCCGAGCGACCGTTCGATCATCCGCTCTTCGCCTTCCGAACTCGTCGACCGGCACGACCTGAGTTGTCCCGGCTCTCCATGGCGTGATGGTCGTCGTCGACCCCTCAACCATCAGGGTGACCGACCGAGGCTGCGCGAATTCGGGCACCAGTCCCGAGCTGTTCGGGCCGGGCTCTAGAGAGATACTCTAGAGATATCCTCTACTAGAATCAACCCCTTTTCACTGCCCCGATGCCCGTCGTCGTCCGCGCCCCGCCTCCTCGCACCTCCGTCTGCACGATGGTCCGCACCTTCCGAGATTCCGCCGACGTCACGTCCGGGCGTCATACCGGGCAGTGGGTTGTCCTCCTGCTTCGCGTGGCCACCGGCGATCCGCATGAATGCCCTGTGCCGATCCCTTGCACTGTCTAGGTCTGCTCTCTAACGTGAGATATTTGTGACAAATGACACGGCGCAAAGGATTCGGGACGCCGCGCTCGGCCTGTTCACGATCCACGGCTATGCCGGACTGTCGATGCAAGAAGTCCGTCGCACCGCCGGCGTGTCCAACGGCAGCCTTTACCACTTCTTCCCCCACAAGGCGGACCTCGTGGCGGAGCTGCGCGTAGAGGGGATGCGGGACTGTCAGTCCGTGCTCCTCACGGCGCTGAACGGGGCGAGCGATCCAAGGGCGGGGATCGAGGAAACGGTGCGCACCTACCTCAGCTGGGTGGAGAACCATCGCCAGCTCGCGTCCCTTCTCTTCGCCGACCTCCCTGACGAGGTCCTGCTCGCATCAGAACCGGCTCTCATGCCCTTCAATCGCCAGTACGTCCGCGTCGTTGCCCAATGGCTCACCGAGCAGACCCGAGCAGGTCGACTCGTCGACGCACCATTCGAAGTCGCCCATGCGCTGTGGCTCGGTCCTACCCAAGAGTTCTGCCGGCATTGGGTGCGCGGACGATCCCGGCACCGACCAACCAGTGCTGCCGACCATCTCGCCCTGGGAGCGTGGAGAAGCCTTGCCATGCAACCGCAGACCGTCCGTGCAAACCACTCGGACGGCGGGTAGACCTCCCCAGCTCTCCAGCGCTCGTTGTCGTTAGGCCGGCCAGGAAGCAAACCGCACCACGGGGAGGCGCCGCCTGGCCCGACGGCTGGATCTCGATGTATCCCTCGAGTTCCAGAACACCTCGATGATCAACTGGGACACCGGAGCCCGTGCCTCAGCCAAAGCACCCTACAAACCCAAGGACGACGACCACGGAAACATGGTGGTCGACTTCCTCAACAGTCGTGAAGGCGGCTTCTTGATAAATGCTGTGGTCCACAGCGTCTTCGGGCTGCTGAAGAAAACACCGCTGACGCCGAACCCTGGGCTCAGTGGTTCCTGGTTTGGCTCAGGCAGTTGTTGTGCAGAACCGTGATGTTTTCATCGAGGAGGGTAGCTGAGGTGTTCTCTTTATCAGGTGTGCCGTGCCCTGGTCTCCACGCCAGGCACGATCGCCTCCTCGGCCCTGATGCGGCGGGCGAGTATCGCCAGCACGAGCCAACCAATGCTCATCACCAGCCAGAAGCTGATGAGCCGATAGACCAGTGCCGCGCCGACCGCCTGTCCGGACCGGATTCCGGCCACGGTGAGGGCTGCTGCCAGCGCGGCCTCCACAACACCCAGGCCACCGGGTGTCAAACCCACGCTGGCTGCGGTCATCCCCACCCCATAGGCGAGAAAAAGTCCAGGCCACGGCACCTGTGACCCCGTGGCCGTGATGGCACACGCGAGACAGAGGCAATCCGCCACCCAGTTCCAAATAGCCAGCAAGAGAACGGTGGCGTACTGCCATGGCGGAAGGCGGAGCCGGGCCACCCGGTCGAGCAGCTTCTCCAGGAACTCCTCGGCCCCTGGCCCCGGAACGTGGATCAGCCGACGACTCAGCCAAACCAGCCGGGCCACGAGCCGATTGAGGCGTCTCCGCGCGACCCCGAAGCGGAGCGCCGCCAGCACCGCGACGGTCGGTACGAGCGCCGCCACAGCGCCGAAGAGTCCTAGTACGGCGGCCGGGCCGTTGCCCGAGCTCAAAGCGCCGAACGCCAGAACCATGCTGAAGGCAAGGGAAGAGAAGATGCCGGACACCGCCAGCGCCCAGCCCACCGCCGCCGGCTCGATTCCGCGGCGGTGGAATTGCCGAAATGAGAACGCTGCGGCCACCTCGGAGCCGGCCAATGGTAGGGATACCGAGATCGCATTACCGGCGTAGGTGACCGCCATGACGAAGCCGAGATGGAGCTTCACTCCGCCGGCTCTTAGGAGGCGGCGCTGCATGCGAGCGAATGCGGCCATGGAGCTGGCCTCGAGAGCGATTCCGGCCAATATCCACGGCCAATTGAGGTGCGCAAATGTCCAGCGCGAGTCCTCCAACTTCAGGCTGCCCTTGACGACAAATGCCATGGTCGCGATGACCGACACGGCCACCAGGAGGACCACTCGCCAGCGACGTCGGCGAGGTGCTGGAGCGATCGGGGCTAGCGACTCGGAGGCTTCCACAGGCGGCAGCGAAGGATAAGCCGAAGAGACGTCCAAGGAGGGTGCGCCTTTCCGATCGACCGGCAACAGCATGCCGCGCGATGCTCGCGCGACGGTCAAGCCGGTGCGTCCCGCGCTCGCGCTGAATCTTGCCGGCGCTGGTGCGTGGCCTCCGGGGAAGCTGATCGCTCGGCAACACGGAACCGAAGGTCGTGGAACTCTTGGACGCTGTTCCAACTTCGACCGTGAACTCGAGCCGCGCTTGGTTGCCGCCACATCGCGCTACGCACATTCGACACGCAAATAGTCATCGCTCAGTTTGCACTGCACCGCTCCACGTGCGGTGTGCTCATACCGGATCTTGAAGTTCGTGGGGTGTCCACTGCTGATGATGAAATTTCCCGTATTGACGATCTGGGATTGTCCCGTGTTTACTATTCCGACCCCTCGCTTTAACGAGCAGAACAACCACGGGGTACGTCGTCGTCGTGCGCAGAAAGGAGCCCTCGAACTCGAGGTACGGGTCTATAGCGATGTCGTCAAGTTCTCCACAGAATGGCCCCCATGCCGAGGCATCCTCAGCGTGGAGATCCAAACAGACCCGACCCCCATCCTCCGAGTGCTCCGAGAAACGAAGGTCCGCGAGACTCGCAGGGCTGATCGGTAACCTCGGATCCGTCCCAGGAACTACGACTCCTGACCGCGGCTCTGCTGCTGTACTGGAACTCTGCCCCGACCCTGAAGCCGAGATGCCTTGCCTGCTCATTCCACAGCCGAACGTGCCGGCCGTGACGAGAGCGCAGACGAGAGATAAGCGTCTTGCCCGACGTGCGGTCATCTCTGATGTGCCTTCGTCACGACACCACCGACATTTACTACGCCGAGTGCGAGATCACGTGGCCCAGTAACCACCCGCAGACCGTACCCAACGACTCCACTGTGCCGTACCTCACCCTGGAGATCATCGACGATCTCGACCCGTGATGAAGGTCTGAGCGATCGCCGCGGTCATCAAGCCGGGTCCGTGACCTTGAACGCCTTGGCGCCGGCGGCGTTGTAGATGTCGAACTGTCCGCCGCCCAGGCCGACGTTGGCGGCCTGGGACAGCACGAGGTTGGGCTGGGGGTTGACGAGGGAGGTTCCGGGCCGGGGCCGCCGGTGGGCCACACGGTCAGGAACGACTCGACGTTGTCGCCGAAAACGGTCACGTTCACCCCGGCGCCCGAGGCGTTGGCGGGCACCTGGCCCACTCCGGCGACGCTCAGGGTGACGGACTTGTCGGCTCCAAGCGGCCCCGCGCTCGGCACGCCGAGGGATGCCAGGAAGCCAGGATCCGCGGAGCAGCGGTCGCCAACCCGATGCCGGTCTCGGCGCTCCGACAGCTGTGTCACGACTGTCGGCCAAGAACTGCGCGATGTCCGATCGACTGATCCGGATGTTGCGCCGGACTCGGTAACGCGCCAGCCGAATTAGAGCCCTCACCAACCGCCGTCAAGAGCCAGTGTTGAAGTCTGGGGCCGACCAGCATCACGTGCCACAACGAGCCTCCACTGGCACCCTCGCACTCCAACCATTGTGCAGTGATTTTACGCCACTGACCAGCGGTTTCACCGTGGAGCTGAAGGGACTCGAACCCTCGGCCTTCTGCGTGCAAAGCAGACGCTCTAGCCAACTGAGCTACAGCCCCCGGTCGGCCGACAAGCTTACACCTGACGATCCTCGGCGGAATCGTCCGCCCGCGGATAGAGGTGCTGCACGACGGCCGGTGGTCGGAACGGCTTCCACTTCCCCTCCGCCTGCGCCAGCCGATCGGCCACCACGACCACCACCGCGGGGTTGTGGCCCAAGCCTAGGTGGCTGCCCTCGACCTCGACACTCTCGCGCCGGGCCCCCGGCTCTTCCCGGGCTACCTCCCAGGGCACCACCGCATCGGTCTTCGAGTAAATGGCGGTAACCGGCACGGGCGGGGTCGTCAGCCCCCGGGCCTGCTCGAAGGCTCGGAAGGGACTCCCCAGCGTGACGACTTGGCGCACCTGGTGAGGTGCATGACGGGCCAAACCCCGGGCGTAGATGCCGCCCAGGCTCCACCCCACGAGGCTCACTGGCCGTTGCTCGGCCTGGTAGAGCGTGGCCAAGCGGGCGGCCATCCCCTCCAGCAACTCGGCGTCGGGCCCGACATTCCGACCGAGGCGCCAACCGTGCACGTCGTGTCCGAGCGCCCTCAGCACATGGCGCAGCGGAACCGTGGACTGGTCGCTTCCGCCAAATCCTGGGAGCACCAGGACCGGGTGCCCGTCAC
>JAXDQG010000523.1:0-4780 GCA_034667945.1 Acidimicrobiia bacterium
GTTTCCGATATGTTTCACCATGACATTGAGGCGCTTACACACCGGCTAATCGAGTCGAACGCAGCGGACACTTCGCCGTCTCACTCTGGCTGCAACATGCGGTACCCAGTGCCGGGTTCATTCACGATTCGAGGCACTCCGGCTCCGGCGCCAAGTTTGCGCCGCAGTTCGAACACCTGGCTCCGGACGGATGCGACCGTCCCGCTGTCCTCTCGTTGCCAGGCGTGCTCGAGCAGGTGTCTGTAGGTGAGCACCTTGCCGCAATTGCGGCAGAACAAGGCCAACAGGGCGAACTGCAGTCGGGTGAGATCGATCGGACGTTCGTCCAGCCAAGCCAGGTGACCAGCGGTATCCATGCGCACCGTCCCGATTTGGATCACAGCACCGTCGAGCAGGGGCGCCATGAGCCTGCGATGGCGCAGGGCCACACCCACCCGCGCGTTGAGCTCAGGCATCGAGAACGGTTTGGTCACGTAGTCGTCGGCGCCTTCCTCCAAGGCGAGCACCTTGTGGTCTTCGGCGCCGTCTGCGGTGAGGACGATGATCGGCATCTGCGTCCATCGCCGCAGCTGGCGCACTACCTCGAGCCCATCCAGATCGGGCAGGCCGAGATCCAGCAGCATCACGTCGGGAGGTTCGACGTTGCAGGCCCGTATTGCGGCCAATCCCGCGCTGAACCTCTCAACCTCGTACCCGCGTGCAACAAGGCCCGCAACGAGAGCCTGGGCCATGCCTTCGTCGTCCTCGACCACGGCAATTCGCCCATCACCGTCCAACGCATCACCGTGTGAGAGGAAGGTGGACGATGAACCGCCCCCCCGGACGCTCGGTTCCACCAAGTCGGACGCTACCACCGTGTGCCTCCACGATCGATCGTGCGATGGCGAGTCCGATTCCCGTGCTCCCGCGGCCAGAGCGGAACGCGTCGAACACCGATTCGCCCAGCGACGGATCCACACCCGGCCCCTCATCACGAATCTCAACGGTTACCCACGTGCCACTTGTGGCCGCAGTAACGGTCACGGCCGAGTCCGGCGGCGTGTGCCGGGCCGCGTTGTCGAGCAGATTCGTGAAGACCAGATCCATTTGGGTGAAATCAACGACGACTGGCGGCACGTCGGCGCCGATCTCGACGCGCACCACGCAATGCGCCAGCACCGATGCGAGCCGCTCGATGGCCGCATCCACGACGTCTGAGAGGTCGACCGGGTAGACCTCTGGCTGAAGTGCGCCCGCCTCGATGCGGCTGAGGCTCAACAGGTTGGTGACGATCCGATCGAGCCGCTCCGACTCCCTCAGCACGAGATCCATCAACTTCTCCTTGGTCTCGACGTCGAAAGACGTGCCGGCCCGGAGATCGGAGACAACAGCCCGGATCGTCCCGAGCGGCGTGCGAAGGTCGTGTGACACCGCGCGAAGAAGGGCTGCTCGCTGGCGGTCCACCTCTTCCAGCACTGCGATGCGGCGGGTTTCCTCCTCGAGTCGGTCGCGCTCAGCCACGGCGGCCTGCAGATGGCTGTGCAGGTCCGCCAGTTCCTGCACCCGCTGCTGCGCGGCCCGCCGCCGGTGCGACTCGAAGGCGACGAGCGAGCCCGTACCGAGCGCCACGGTGATGAAAAGCACCAGCGCCACGGTGTCTTGCAGCAGTCCCACCCGCAGCGAACCGGTGGGCGGTACGAACAACGAGTCGTAAGCCACGGCAGCAGCGAGCGCGCTGGCGATCGCCACCCGCCGACCGCCCACGAAGCTGGCCATGCCGACAGGCACCAGGAACGCCAGGGCGGGAACCGACTTGGCGACGTCGGCGGAGAAGAGTCGAAGCCCGAGCGCGACGGCGACAACGCCCACGACGCCGATCAGCAGGCCGAGGCGGGGCGAGCCGCCGGTCACGGCGCCGCAGGCAAGGTGACGACCACCGTGCACCCGCCACCTGGGGTGTCTTCGACCACGATGTCGCCGCCCATGGCGTCGATGAAGCCCCGGGCCACCGCCAGCCCGAGACCGACGCCGGTACCTCCCGGGTTGTCGCCGAGCCGCTGGAAGGGCGTGAAGACCCGCTGGCGGTCATCGACGTCGATGCCGGGGCCTTGGTCGATCACCCTGATGTCCACACGACCGGCGACCGCGCCGGCCGCCACACGGACATGGCCGCCGGAAGGCGAGAACACGACGGCGTTGTCGATGATGTTGGCCAGGGCCCGTTCGAGCAGCACCGGGTCGGCCTCGACCGGCGGTGCGTCTTGCAGTTCGAGCTCGACCTTGGGCGGGCCGACCAAGCTGGCCATCGCCGCCTCCACGACGTTTTCCAGCAGGACCGGCTCGGCGCTGACGACCAGCGCGCCGGTCTGCAGCCGGCTCATGTCGAGCAGGTTTCCGACGAGGTTGTTCAGGCGGTCGGCCTCCTCGTCGATCGTCTCCAGCAAGTCGCGGGTCGCCTCCGGCGTCCAGTTGACAGCTTGGTCGAGCAGGCTGGTGGCCGAGGCCTTGATGGTGGCGAGTGGTGTGCGCAAATCGTGACTGACCGCTGCCAGCAGGGCGGTGCGCAGTTCGTTGGTGCGGGCCAGGGCAGCCCCGGTCGCCGCCTCGGCCTGCAGCCGCCGACCCTCCAGGGCCACACCGAGGTGGGTGGCGAAGCCGTCGAGGGCCTCGCGATCCTCGGAGCGTAGCGACGTGCCCCGCAACACGAGCGACGCCTCCTGCGGGAGGGACAGCACCAGCGTGCCCTCGACGGGCGAGCGCGGCGGATCGGATCCCGACGCCGCCTCGACGGTCCAGCCATCGCGGGTGGGGCGAAGCAAGCTGGCGCCCTCGAGCCGAAACGTCGCGGCAAGATCGTCGACGAGCGCGGGCAGCGGATCTTGATCTCGTAGGACCAGGCCCGCCATGCGGGTGAGGGCGCGGGCCTCGACCCGGGCCCGATAGGCGTCGGCTTGGCGTCGCGCGGCGAAGTCGACCAGCAGGCTGACTACGGCGGCCAGCAGCACGAAGGTCACGAGTGCAAAGGCGTCGCGGCCATTGCTGATCGTGAACTGGTGGATCGGCGGCGCGAAGAACCAGTTGAGCAGCATGAAGCCGATCAGCGAGGCCAGGATGGCCGGCCACAGGCCGCCGATCGTGGCGATGCCCACCACAACCAGCAGGTAGCAGAGCAGGGCGTTCTGCAACCCGAGGGAGTCGCGAGCGGGCACGAGGCCCACGGTGAGCAAGGGCAATCCGACAATGGCAAGGGCCAAGCCGATCAGCTGGCGGTTGCGGGATACACCCGCGAGCCTCCGCCAGCGTGGCCGCCGCTCGGTCACCCGGTCGGATTCGTCACCGGGATCCTCGGACACGACCTGCACGTCGAATGCCCGCCCGGCCTCACGGATGACGCCGTTGATAACGGAGCCGTGGATGATCTCGGTCCACCTCGATCGTCGGCTGGCGCCGAGGATGAGCTGGGTGGCGTTCTCGGCCTTGGCTGCCTGTACCAGCGCTTTGGCCACGTCGGTGGCCGGCACTTCCTTGTAGCGGCCGCCGAGCTGCTCGAGCAGAGCCCGGTGCTGCTCGAGTTCGCTTGTGGACGGGGTGGCCAGGCCGTCGCTGGCTTGGACGTGCACGCCGACCAGCTCGCCCTTCACGCGCATGGCGACCCGGGCGGCCCGCCGGATGAGGTTTTCGGCGCCCGGTTTGCCGGTGAGCGCGACGACCACCCGCTCTTTGGTCTCCCAGGCTGCGGCGATGCCGTGGCGCTCCCGATAGTCCTGCAGCGACTCGTCGACCCGGTCCGCCACCCACAGCAGCGCCAGCTCCCGCAGGGCCGTGAGGTTGCCGACCCGGAAGTAGTTCCCGAGCGCGACGTCCACCTTCTCGGGCGCGTAGATGTTGCCGTGTGCCATGCGCCGCCGCACGGCTTCGGGGCTCATGTCGACCAGTTCGATCTGGTCGGCGGCCCGCACCACCGCGTCGGGCACGGTCTCGCGCTGGGTCACGCCGGTGATGGTCTCGACCACGTCGTTGAGGGACTCGAGGTGCTGGATGTTGACCGTGGAGATGACGTTGATCCCAGCGTCGAGCAACTCCTGCACGTCCTGCCAGCGCTTCTCGTTCCGAGAGCCGGGCACGTTGGTGTGGGCCAACTCGTCGACGAGAGCCACCTGCGGCTTTCGGGCCAGCAGGGCGTCGAGGTCCATCTCCTCGAAGCGCTGACCGCGATACTCCAGCGTCTGGCGGGCCACGACCTCGAGGTCGCGCAACTGGGCGGCTGTCTTGGGCCGGCCGTGCGTCTCGACATAGCCGACGACCACGTCGGTGCCCCGCTCCTTGCGGCGCCAGCCCTCGTCCAACATGGCGAAGGTCTTGCCCACTCCGGGAGCAGCGCCCAGGTAGATCCGCAAGACCCCCCGATTCACGACAGCGACCGTACCGTCCTGCCGGGCGCCTTCTCGGCGCAGATGGTCGCCACTGCTAAGCAGATGCTCGCCACGGCTAACCGGCCTTCGCGGTGTCGAGCGCCAGGTTGAGATGCAGGACGTTGACGGTCTTCTCGCCGAGGAAACCCCATGTCCGCCCGCTGGTGTGTTGTCGGACGAGCGCCTGTACCTGCTCGACGCTGATGTTGCGGGCTTGGGCGACGCGCGCTGTCTGGGCTCGGGCGTTGGCCACGGAGATGTCCGGATCGAGACCGGACCCCGAGGCGGTGACCGCGTCGACCGGCACGGGAGTATCCGGGCTCAGCCCGTTGAACTCGCGGTAGGCGATGACCCGTTGGGGCACGCTGCCGGGGTCGCAGACCGGGGTA
>JAXDQG010000524.1:0-5926 GCA_034667945.1 Acidimicrobiia bacterium
ACTTCATGCCGACCTTCATGGAGGCGAAGGGAATCGCCTCGGTGCGGGTCATGGTGAGCATGGAGCGCTCGACGAACTCGGGCTTGACGGGGGCGAAGCCGAAGCCGCAGTTGCCGAGTACGACCGACGTGACACCGTGCCAACCCGAGATCGTGCACCAGGGATCCCACCGGATCTGTGCGTCGTAGTGGGTGTGCAGGTCTACGAAGCCGGGGGCCACGATGAGGCCATCAGCGTCGATGATCCGCTCGGAGGTGCCGTCGGCGCGCCCGCCGATCTTGGCGATGCGGCCGTCTTTGATCCAGAGATCTCCGCGATAGCGCGGGACGCGGGTTCCATCAACGATGGTTCCGCCCTTGATGTGGATGTCGTATTCGGTCACAGGCGAGGCCCCCCTGGCAGGTATGTCTGAGGCTGTTGGACCTGATGGTAGCCCGTCTCCCGTCAAGGTCCCAGTCAAACTCGACACAAGCGTCAAGTTCTTTGCCTTTGGCGAGCGCGAGGCGCTGATCAGGGGCTTTCTGGCGTGCCGAAGGTCACATTGCGGGCGCGGCGGGCGTCAGACGATACGGATCTCCACCTCTCCGACGCCCGAGTACGCGGCGCGCCAGCGGTCGCCAAGCACCATGTCGTGGCGGGCGAAGGCTCCTGTGATGACCTTGAAACCCGCTTCGAGCGCGTGGCCGTGCTCGGCCAACTTGGCGGCCAATCGTGCGATCGACGTGTAGTGGTCGTCCAGCTCGTCGGCGCTGCGGCCGGTGTAGACCAGCTCGCCGTTGCGCTCGAGTCGACACTCCACCCGGCCCAGGTCGCCAGCGTCGCTCGGGCTCCTGCCCGTGCCTTCGACGATGCCCCATTGGGTGAGGTCGTCGGCCACGAGGAGGCCGAAGTCGCGTCGAGCCGAGCCTGGGCGGGCCTCGTTCAGCTCGAATCCAGCGGCGACTCGGGAGACGGCCTCCCGGACGTCGTCCGGGCTCACCTGGCCGGTGAGCCGCTGGCCGATGGTGAAGCAGAGCTCGGGCTCGACCGAGCCCCTGCGGATGTTGCCGCCCTCGACCGTCGCGCCGGAGGAGAGGATCCGATCGGCCAGGATGAAGCCGAAGGGACGCTCGTCGGCGCCGATCGCCTTGCGGGCCCGCTCGGAGGTCAGCCCGACCTTGAACCCGCCGAGCCGCTGTCCGGCTGCGAGGCGTGCCCGCAGGACTCGAAGCTGAGCATGCAGAGCCGTGTCGAGGTCGAGCTTGCCGAGGAGGTCTCCGGGCGCGTGGTCGCCTGATTCGACGGCCTTCCAGTAGCGCTCGGCCAGATCATCTGCCGGGTTGGTCATGCTGGCGGAATCTATGACCCGCCGCTGGCGGATCGCCGAGTGGCGCCTTCGCTCGCCGCCTGCTGCTGGCGTGGCAGGCTGCGGACGATGCTTCTGCCCACCACCGTCATCGGCAGCTACCCCCAGCCCGGCTGGCTGGTTGACCACGAAGCCCTGGCCAGGCGCACCCCGCCCCGGATCCGGGTGCGCGAGATCTGGCGCATCGCCCCGGAACACCTGCAAGAAGCGCAGGACGATGCGACCCGTCTGGCGGTGGCCGATCTGGAGCGGGCCGGCATCGACATCATCACCGACGGTGAGATGCGGCGGGAGAGCTACTCGAACCGGTTCGCCACCGCACTGCAGGGGGTCGACCCGGATCGGATCGGGACGGCCATGAGCCGGGCCGGCCGGCCGGATCAGGTGCCGCTGGTGAACGGTCAGGTGCGGCGAAAGGGGCCCGTCGAGGTCGAGGACATGCGGTTCCTGCGGTCGCTGACCGATCGGACCACGAAGATGACCGTGCCGGGGCCGTTCACGATGAGCCAGCAGGCGCAGAACGACTATTACCCCGACCGTCGGGCGCTGGCGCTGGACTATGCCGACGCGCTCAACGAGGAGCTGCGTGATCTGAAGGCGGCCGGTGCAGACGTGTTGCAGATCGACGAGCCGTACATGCAGTCCTTCGTCGACGACGCGCGGGGCTATGCGGTGGAGGCCATCAACCGGTCCTTGCGGGGAATCGAGGGGCCGACGGTGCTGCACACGTGCTTCGGGTATGGGCACTACGGCCACAAGAAGACGGGCGGCTATCCGTTCCTGGAGGAGCTCGTCGAGACCGATGTGGACCAGCTGGCCATCGAGGCAGCGCAGCCGCGGTTGGATCTGTCGGTGCTGGACCGCCTGGGTGACAAGGTCATCGTGCTGGGAGTCATCGACCTGGGCACCGACCAGGTGGAGACGGCCGAGGAGGTCGTAGGCCGCATCCGGGCGGCGCTCGAGCATGTGCCGCCGGCGCGCCTGGTGCTGTCGCCCGACTGCGGCATGAAGTACATGGACCGGGCGGTGGCCTACGCCAAGCTCGTCGCCTTGGTGGAGGGTGCCGCGATCGTCCGCCAGGAGGTCTGAGAGGTTCGGACAGCTACTGCCGGGGGCGGCCGGCCCGGCCCGACAAAAAATTCTTTCAACCCCGCCCACCACCCTTCTCGTTTTTCGCCCGTACGCATCGATTCGATGTCGATTCGACGGACTCACTGCCGAATTCGACGTACCGGAGTGGGGGACTTTTGACGCTCGCGCCCGCCCGCAGCACGCTGCGTGGTTGTTTGAACGCGTAAAGAAGCTCCAAGCGAAGAGGGGCCAGCGAATCCAGATCGAGCGTCCCACCCCCACCGTTCCGACCTCCAGCCCCGCTGCTAGCGTCTCGCCATCGGGGGTTTTCTGATATCCGGGGGAGCTGCCAATGCTGTGCCAGAAGCTCAACCACGCGGCCTACCGCTGCAAGGACGCCCGCAAGACCGTTGACTTCTACACCGAGGTCCTGGGGTTGAAGTTCTCCCATGCGGTCGGCGGTGACCATGTCCCCTCGACCGGCCAATACGACCCGCACATCCACGTCTTCTTCGAGATGGCTGACGGGTCTTCCATCGCCTTCTTCGAGGTGCCCCGGGCCGCCGGCGGCGTCCGCGACGAGACCATGCCGGACTGGATCCAGCATTTCGCCTTCGAGGTCGAGGACGAGGAGGCGCTGGAGAAGGCCAAGGTCGACATGGAAGCTCGGGGCATGGACGTTCTCGGGCCCACCGACCACGGTTTCATCAAGTCCATCTACTTCCACGACCCCAGTGGCCATCGCCTGGAGCTGACCACTCGCATCCGGGGACGCGAGATGCCCGCTGGGGCCGAAGCCGAGGCCTCCAGGTTGCTGGATCTGTGGGAACAGACCCGCGACTGGTCAGGTGCGCAGGCGGCGGCTGCCGTCGGCGAGGGCTACAACGTCCACGGCTGACACGGACCCCCCACCAAGCAGTCGCCAACAACCGACGAACCGCCCGAGCGGCTTCATCGGATCGAGCTCCAGCGCCTCGTGCAATGGACGAGGTCCAGATCACGTGATGTCAACGCCGTTTGACTACGGTCCACGTTGATGGAGCAGCCGTTATCCGGACTCCGGGTTGTCGAGTTGGCAGCAGGCGTGGCCGGCTCGTTTGCCGCCAAGCAGCTTGCCGACTTCGGCGCAGACGTGGTGAAGGCCGAGCCGCGTGGCGGCGATCCGATTCGCCGGCTCGGCCCCTTCGCCGACGACCAACCCGATCCCGAGCAGGGTGCCGTCCACCTCTTCGTCGACACCAACAAGCGCTCGATCCTGGTCGACCTCGATCACCGAAAGCCGTCTCCCGACCTCGACCTGATCCGCCGCCTGGTGCAGCGGGCGGACATCCTCATCGAAGGACTCCCCCCGGGCCGCCTCGACGACCTCGGCCTCGGCCAGCCCGCCCTCGCCCAACTGCAACCCCGCCTCGTGCGGGTCAGCGTGACCCCTTTCGGCCAAACGGGGCCCTACGCCCAGGCCAAGGGCGAGGAGATTGTCGCCTACGCCATGGGCGGACCCATGCATGCGACCGGCCTCGCTGAGCGCGAGCCACTTCGCCTGGCCGGCAACCAAATCCAGTACCAGTGCGGGGCCGTCGCGGCCGTCGCCACCCTGGCCGCCCACCTCGTCGCCACCGACGAGAACCGGGCGGTATGGGTCGACGTCGCCAACTTCGAGACGCAGGCGGGCTCGATCGACCGACGGGCCGCCTACCTGATGTGGCACATCTTCACCGGTCGAGACGTGCCGCGGGAGGGAGGCCACCGCGTCGGCCTGATCCCGGCCGGCATCTATCCCGCCGGCGAGGGCTACGTGCAGATCCTGCAGGCACCGCAGTGGATGACCGGCTTCGCCAGCCTGCTGGGCGACCCGGAGTTGGCGGAGCGGCTGTCGAAGCCCGACTGGGTGGACGATCCCGACATCCCCGAAGCCCTCGACACGGCCATCCACCTGTGGACCCTCCAGCGCACCAAGCAGGAGGCCATGGTCGAGGCGCAAGCAGCCCGGCAAGGCCTCACCGCGGTCAACTCCCCGCCGGACGTGCTGGCCGACCCACACCTGCGGAAGCGCGGCTACTGGGCATCCGTCGATCATCCCGTCGCCGGGCGCTTCGAGGTGCCGGGCCCGCCCTTCCGCGTGGCCAACGGCTGGAAGCTGCGACGTCCGGCGCCCACCATCGATCAGCACCGCCACGAGATCCTGGCCGAGATCGGTGAGAGCCCCGCGGCGACCACCGCTCCGGCCGCATCCAGCCCACCGGCTGCATCCAGCCCACCGGCCGCATCCAGCTCACCGGCTGCATCCAGCCCGCCGGCCGTATCCAGCCAGGCGCCCAACAAAGGCATCGCCCCTGCACCCCGAGAGGGCCGGCTCCCGCTGCAGGGCATTCGCGTGCTCGACCTCACGGTCGTCTGGGCGGGACCGTACGGCACGATGATGCTGGCCGACCTGGGCGCCGAGGTCATCCGGCTCGACAACCCGAACCGCTTCCCCACCGCCACCCGGGGCGCCATCCCTAGGCCACGGCCCGGCAAGGTGGACGAGCTCGGTTACATCTGGGGCGCTTTCCCCGATTTCGAACCGGGCGAACGCCCGTGGAACCGGGTCGGTCCGTTCGTCGTCCACGCCCGCTCGAAGCTGGGCGCCACGCTCGACCTACGGACCCCGCTCGGGCGCGAGACGTTCCTGCGACTGGTGGGGCGCTCGGATGTCGTCGTCGAGAACAACTCGGCGAAGGTGCTGGACCGGCTGGGCCTCGGCTGGGACGAGCTGTCCGCCCGCAATCCTCGCCTGATCGTGGTGCGCATGCCGTCGCTCGGTCTGAGCGGCCCCTACAGCGACTACATCGGCTTCGGCGCGCACGTCGAGGCGCTGTGCGGCCTGACCGCGCTGCGGGGCTACCCCGACATGGACCTCACCGCCAACGGCACCACGTACCACATGGATCCGGCCAGCGGCGCGGGGGCGGCGTTCGCCGTGCTCACGGCCCTACGGAGGCGTGAGGCGACGGGCCTCGGCGAGCTGGTCGAATTCGCCCAGTCCGAGAACCTCATGCACCACATCGGCGAGTACCTGGTCGACGCCTCCCGGACCGGCATCGTCAGAACCACGCTGGGCAACCGCCACCCCAGCCGCGCGCCCCAAGGCTGCTACCCATGCGCCGGTGACGACCAGTGGGTAGTGCTCTCTGTTGGCGACGACGCGGAATGGGCCGGCCTCTGCCGGGCCATGGGCAACCCGGAGTGGTGCACCGATCAGCGCTTCACCACAAGCGAAGGGCGCCGGGCGCACCACGACCACCTCGACCGCCAGCTCGCCGCCTGGACAGCGACCTTGCCCAAGCAAGAGGTCTTCGACCGCTGCCGAGCCCACGGCGTGCCGGCCGGGCCGGTGATGGATGAGGCCGACCTGCTGGCTGACCCGCACCTGGCCGCCCGGGGCTTCTTCCGGGAGAACGGCTCGGAAGACGTGGGGACGCACCTCTTCCCGGGACATCTGTGGCGATGGGACGGTCCCGAGCTGGCGTG
>JAXDQG010000525.1:0-5291 GCA_034667945.1 Acidimicrobiia bacterium
GTAGGCGGAACATCGAAGATGGCTGCCGCGTTCAACGCCATAGAAACCGTTCGCAGCGTCCTCTCAGTGCTGGAGGAGCAGTATCTGGTGGTCACGTTGATCAAGGACATCGTGCATCGCGGGCTCAACGTGGCCATCGGCACCGAGACCGGTGTGGCCCCCCTGGCAGAATGCTCGCTGGTGGTCGCTCCGTACCTGGTGGAGGGCCAACCCGGCGGGTCGATCGGCGTCCTGGGGCCGACTCGCATGAATTATCCGCAGGCGCTCGCTGCCGTGGCCGTGGTGAGCAGCCGACTCGGCGACCGTCTCAGCAAAGGTTGACATGGCCGACTACTACGCCCTGCTCGAAGTGGACCGCGGCGCCTCGCCAGAGGACATCAAGAAGGCGTACCGCCGCCTCGCACGCGAGCACCATCCCGATCGCAACCCGGATCCTGCCGCGCTCGAGAAGATGGCGGAGATCAACCGGGCGTACGAGGTGCTCTCCGACCCGGCCCGCAAGGAACGCTACGACCGCTACGGCAGCGATGACGAGCAGGCCGCTTTCGCCGGCAGCCCTTTCGCGGGGGCTGGCGGCCTGGGAGACCTCTTCGACGCCTTCTTCGGCGGTGGGGGAGGCGGGTTCGGAACCCGCACCACGGGTCCCTCCGGGCCACCCAGGGGCGTGGACCTCGAGGTCGTTGTCGATCTCGAGTTCGAAGAAGCGGTGTTCGGGACGAAGAAGGACGTCAGCGTGCGCACGGCAGTCGCATGTGAGTCCTGCCAGGCCACGGGTGCGGCCGCCGGGACCAGCCCCGCGATCTGCCCCGACTGCAACGGGACCGGCCAGGTGCGCCGGGTTCGCCAGTCGATTCTGGGCCAGATGGTGACCAGCGGTCCCTGCAACCGTTGCGGCGGTGTCGGCCAGGTGATCCATCAGCGATGCCAGGTCTGCAACGGCGACGGGCGGGTGGTCGAGACCAGGTCGTACACCGTCGACGTGCCACCGGGGGTGGATTCCGGCACGACGCTGCGGTTGTCCGGCCGTGGTGCGGTCGGTCCACGAGGCGGAGCCGCCGGTGACCTCTACACCCACGTCCGGGTGCACCCACACCGACGGTTCGACCGGGACGGTTTCGATCTCACCGAGCGGCTCGAGGTCGCCTTCACTCAGGCCACCTTGGGCGCGGTGATCCCCTACGAGACGCTCGACGGCAGCGAAGAACTGGTCGTGGCGCCGGGCACGCAAACCGGCGAGGTCATCCGCCTAAAGGGCAAGGGCGTACCCCATCTGCAAGGCCGCGGTCGAGGCGACCTACTGGTCGAGCTGGTGATCGGCACCCCGCAGGGACTCAGCAGCGAGGAGGAAGACTTGCTGCGCCGCTTCGCCACCCTCCGTGGCGAGACGTTGGCCGACCCCGAATCGGGCTTCTTCTCTCGGCTCAAATCGGCTTTTCGCTGATGTCCGGGCGCCCCGACGCGCCCATTTGGTCAGTTGACGCCAGCGCGCACGTTTTTGTGCAAGACGTCGATCGACCCACGCTGGATCCGGTTGATCGCCATCATCTCGAGCGCGTCCTAAGGCTCAGATCCGGGGCGGCCATAACCGTCTCGGACGGCAATGGCCGCTGGCGGCCGTGCCGATTCGGTCCTGTGGTCGAACCCGAGGGTGACGTGATCACCGAACCAGCGCCCACGCCGCAGATCTCCATAGGCTTCGCCGTCCCCAAGGGTGATCGACCCGAATGGGCGGTGCAGAAGCTCACCGAGATCGGCGTGGACCGCATCGTGCTGCTGGTGACCGAGCGCTCGGTGGTTCGGTGGGACGCCGAGCGGGGGGAGCGCCAGCGTGAGCGACTGAGCCGTGTCGCCCGTGAAGCTGCGATGCAAGCCCGGCGGGCCTGGTTACCGCAGGTCGAAGGGCCCGAAGGCTTGGCTGCCCTCGCCCGGAATCCTGGTGTCGCCCTCTGTACCCCCGGTGGCGACGCGCCAAAATTGGATCGCCCTTTCCTGCTCATCGGCCCTGAGGGAGGATGGTCCCCTTCCGAAGCCGACAGCGTTCCGGCACATGTCGGGGTGGGACCTCATGTCCTTCGCGTCGAGACAGCCGCGGTTGTCGCAGGAACACTGCTAGTGGCACTCCGGTCCGGGATAGTGGTATGAACACCTTTCGCGGCCGATAGCACACTGGGTGGTTGATTTCGGCACGCCTCGTGCGTATTCTCACGTTGAGTATTACCCATAACGTGCCGAACAGCGGTGGCGAGCGTTGGTCGCACTGACCGAAAGAGAGTGTTGATGCTCAGCGACAACGAGGTGGGCGGCGCCGAGATGCCCCCGAGCTACGGGCGCAAGGTCGGCGAGCGTCTGCGGGCGATTCGCCGCCAGAAGCGCCTGTCGCTTCAGGAGGTCGAGGCGGCGTCCAATCAAGAGTTCAAGGCGTCTGTGCTGGGGGCTTATGAGAGGGGGGAGCGGGCCATCTCTGTTCCTCGTCTACAGCGCCTGGCCCGTTTCTACAGCGTGCCGGTGGATCAGCTGCTGCCCAAGGACGAGGGACCCGAGTTTGCCAACGCTGGCACCAACGGTCGGGCCCAGGCAGAGGAGCAGTCCTCTATCACAATCGATCTGACCAGGCTCGAGCAGCTCGACGGCCCCGAGGCCGAGATGCTCAGCCGCTACCTGAGCATGATCCAGGTGCAGCGTCAGGATTTCAATGGACGGGTCCTGACGATCCGCCGTGACGACGTGCGGGCGCTCGCCTGCATCCTGGGCACCGCAGTCGAGGACACCGCTCCCAAGCTGGAGAACCTCGGGCTCCGCATGGCTCGCTGAGCAGCAGCGCAGGCACCGCCACCGCCTGCTCTTCCGGGGCGCCGGCTTCGGCCGGCGCCCCGTGCGCGTTCGGGCAAGGTTGCAGAGAGATCGTCAGCCGGGCGGCAGGCGGATGGTCTGGCCGGGAAAGACGAGATCGGGATTGTCAGGGTCGGCCAGCTCAGCCCGATTGAGCTGCACGAGCCGCAGCCAGTACGTCGTGATCTCGTCGTCGGTTCCAGGCCGCTGCAATACGTCGGCCACCCTCTCCTCGGCCACTGCCCACAGATGATCGCCAGGTCCAAGCACTCGGGTTTCCAGAGCATCCGCAGCTGCGGTCGGGGGGGCGGGCGATGCGGCCTCCATCGCCACCGACGAGCTCATGCTGGGGGCGATCGGTGCCGACGTGGGCAGTTCGGCCCGCATGGTGGTCCGGGCCGTGGCTGGCGTCGCTCGCATGGACATGGTTGAGGCTCGCATGGACATGGTTGAGGAAGGTGCGCCGTTGGGGGTCGCTCGAATGGACATGGTTGCGGGAGGTGGGGCGGCCGGAACTGCTGTGGGTTCCATGGTCAGCGTTGTCCGGCTGGCGAGCGGCCGCATCACCAGCCTCCTGGAGTCACTCAGTGCTGAACTGTCAGCGGGGAAGAGCGATTGTGTACCGCTCGCTGTGGTGAGCCCAGGACGAAGCGGCGCAGCGGCGACGGCGGTAGTGCCGGCAGCAAGCGCGCCTGCGGTCACGCTCATGCCGATGCTGCCGCTCACGATGCGTCGCACCAGGGCGATCGACAGGGCGTCGCTCGCCCTGCGTAGCGGACGCGCGCCGGTGGCCTGGGCTGCCACCTCGATCAGCATGGCGCCCGCCAGGTAGACCACGACAATCAGGCAAGCCAGGCGCAGCAAGGCGAAGCTGGCGTCGACGGGTCCGGTGCTGGTCGCCCACGAAGCCCACTCTGTCGGCTGGCCCAGCGGCGGCCCCGACAGGCGCCCTTCGCCCATCCGCACCAGCCACCACGCCAGCGCAGCCAGACTGCTCAGCCACGCGACCGGGGTGGCATATCTGATTAGCGGTCGCATGCTCATCCCGCCGTCCCCGAATCTGCAGCGCTCCCCGGATCTGCAGAGTTCCCCGGATCTGCGGCCTTCGCCGGGTCGAGAGCCGGAGCCACGTCGATGGTCACCGGTGCGCCTTGGGAGCGATGGACCGAGAGGCGATGGCAGGCTCCGGAGGCCTGCGCTTCCAGCCGGCTGGCCGAGGGGACGCGACGAACGTTCCGCCCAAGGGGCTCCTGGCCTTCCCCGGCCCAGCGGTCGAACACCACCACGTCACCCGACTGCACGGCGAGCGCGGCGACCTCGAGCCAGCCGTCGCAGTCGAAATCGCCGGGGACCGCCAAGTCCTCCGGAGTGCCGATCGTCCAAGTCAGCGCACCGACCTGGATCTGATTGCCGTTGGCCGATGCCAGCCCGATGCACGCGGCCGAGATGCCCACGACCGCGGCCTCGTCGTGCGTGGTCGGACAAGCAGCGGGCGCATCCGGCGCCGTCGTGGGCGGTGCCGGCGATGTGCCGGGGACCGAAGATTCGCCAGGGCCGGGAGATTCGCCAGGGCCGGGAGATTCACCAGGGCCGGGAGATTCGCCGTCTGCCGTTTGGCGCGGCGGTGCCTCCGGCTTCAGAGGAATCGCTTCTGTCGTCCCGACGGCCTGGTTTGCGCTTGCCATCGGCGTTGCCTGCGCTGGTGCAGGCGTGCCCGGACCACCCAGCGCAGCCACCGTGGTGGCACCGGCAACGATGGCGACGAGCGCTACCACGGCACCGAGCACCACCTTTCGCCTGCTCCGGCCGGCTAACTCGATCGGCCTGGACAGCGGGGGAGTGGGCCAGAACTCGCGTGTGGCATCCTCGGTCCAGTCGAGCGGGTCGGGGTCCGCCACGAGCGGAGGGCGAAGCGGTGCGGCCATATTGGCCAGATCAGCGGCCAACTGATCCATCGAGCACGACGTGGCGCTGTGGAGCAGAACCACCAGTGACCCGCCCCGCCGCTCGGCGGCCTCGGCCGGATCGAGGAGCGACTCGAGCATGTCGGCCAGAGCCTCGACGTCGGCCGACGGGTCGAACGCGGCCGGCTGGCCGGCCGGAGGCTGCATAAGACCGGCCTGCCCGAAGCCCCGCACGACAGGCTGGCCGAGCGCCGTCAGCAGCACCTGCTCGGGCCGCAGACCTCCGTGCGTGACGCCCAACCGGTGCAGGTCAGCCATCGCCTGCGCGAGCGCAGCCCCGATGGCGGCCACTTGATCCGTGACCAGAGGTGGCACGTCGGCCAGCGACCGCCTGCTGGGAGGTCGGGTCAAGAGCCGGGCCTGGGCCCCGTCATCGGCGTGCTCCAGGAGCTCGATCACGCAGGGATGTCGCGCCCGGCGAAGCGCCTCAGCCTCTCGAGCAAGACGGGCCCTCCCGGGCCCGTCGGCTGCTTCGTCAACGAAGACCTCTCCCCAACG
>JAXDQG010000526.1:0-2754 GCA_034667945.1 Acidimicrobiia bacterium
CCGCGGCGCCAGTCGCGGCGAACGCCACGAAGAACGTGAGCAGGATCAGCAGGTTGAATGGACCCGGCTATGACTCGATCCAGGGTCGAGGCGATCGAATTCATATGCGTACGCCTATTGTCCGCGACATGCAGGTCCCGGGGGGCTGCCCAAGCCCGGGCCTGCCTTCCGTGCCGATTCGGGAACCAGCGGCCCGCCATGCTCGTCCTACCTGCAGTCGGCTCGGCGAAGACGCCGCTTCGTGGCTCAAATGCGGGGAAATCGGAGTGGGGCATGGACGTGCAGCGGCTGTTGACGGTTGTTGGCAGCGCACTGGGGGCGGTGATGCTGTCAGCCGGCTGCACTGCGGACGTGCGCACCGTCACAACCGCTGATGGGCCCGACCTTGTGCCGACCACTTCCGCCTCGACGAAGACGTCGGCTCCAGGGACTGGCTCTCATGACGCAGCCCCGCCCTGCCCTGACTTGGGCATCGGCTTTACGGTCATCGCCCAAGAGGCGTCAACCGTGGCAGGCATCCGAGAGTGGAAGCGCGCCCAGATGGCAAAGTCGATCCTGGGCCTGCAGCCGCTCATGAACCAGGAGATCCTTGCCCTACCGGATGACCGGGCGGTGATGATCTGCGTCTACCGAGGACCTTTCCCCACTCCGCATCCGCCTGGCGTACCGGACGCGGACACGGCGATCTATGTGATGCCCGACGGCGGTCACCCCATCATGTTGGCCGCCGGACCCGGATCATCGATGGCCACCATCGGTTTGACTCCATCGGAAACAGCCCGGTTGCCATGATCCAGGAAGGGTCGCCCTTCGGCAGCCGAGTCGTGAATCGACTCACAACACCCTGCCCCCGGGTCGCAGCCTGGTACCAGCGACAGCGCCTGCCGGCCACCGCTCGAGTTGTTCCCGGGCGATCACCGGCAGGCGCATCAGATGGTGATCATCAGCCGCACTTGGCGGCGGAGGCGCTCCACGCACAGTTCGGCGTCTGAGCCGCCAGCTGCAGCAGGTTGTCCTGCTTCCACGTCTGCTCGCTGGAGCTCCAGGTCGAGATGTCGGAGCCTTCCAGCAAGAAGGCATCGGCATTGCCGTTCATCTGGACCTTGAGGCCGCCAAGCAGCATCGGGTTGCTCATGTCGATGCTCCGCATGGCGAGAATCATGTTGGTGCGGGTCAAGCCGCCGTCGAGCTGGCTGGCGATCAGCACGCCCTGGGCCAACACCCAGCCGTAATAGAAGCCGAGGTTGAAGGACGGGCCACGCTGATAGCCGGCATCAGTGATCCAGCCTCGGGCAGCGGCGACGAACGGATCGTTGTCGTAGGCGGCGATGGTGATGTCCTTCAATCCACCACCGACTGCCCACCAGCCGTCAGGGTCCGCGCCCAGCTTGGTCACCGGCGTGGTGGCCTTGCATGCCGAGCTCATGAACTTGAACTTGATGGCTTCCTTCATGCCATTCTGCGCAGCCTCATTGATCATCTGCGTGCACGAGGCGCCGGTTCCCATGGCGATGAAAACGTTCGGCTTCTCGGCAGCAAGCGTCGTCATCTCGGAGGTCAACACGCTTGCGGTCGGCTCATATGATTCCGACACATAGGTGATGTCATCCTTGTGCTTCGAGTTCTTCAAATAGGTCTCGAAAGCAGCGTTGTACGACGCACCGAAGTCGTTGCTCATACGCAACGCGGCCACCTTGGCCTTGCCGCCGAGCTGGTCAAGGTGTTGCTCGATGAAGGTTCCCCACATCACCGCTTCGGTGGCATACGAGATCGAGCTCGTCGTAGTCCACGGATGGTTCACCGGATCACCCAATGCGGGGTGACCACTGGCCGAGAGCAGATGCGGTATGCACCGGGCGTTCAGCTTGTCGTAGGTGCGGAGCGTCGACGGCGAACCCATGGTCTCGACGCCGAAGACCTTCTCGGAATCGATCAGCTCATCCACCAGTGGAATGGTGCGGGCCGGGTCGTAGCCGTCGTCCTTCAGCACCATGGTGACCTTGCGGTTCTTGCCGCTCGAGTCCGGGAATCCGCCATTGGCGTTGTAGTGCTTGAACAGGGCCACGTGAGCGTTGGCGATGTTGCCTGCTTCGGCATTGGGACCGGATAGCGCCGCCGGGTAGCCGATCTTGACCTCGGTGTCGGTGATGCCTTCCGTGTCACTCCAGCCAGGACCGCATTTGGTCAGGTCGATCGAGAACCCGGTGGGCCCGGTCAGCGTCCTGCCGTCGGCCGATTTGCCCCACTTGTTCTCCTTGATGCGGGCCACGACCGCGGCGCGCTCCTTGGCCCAGCGCTCTTCCCATTGGGCCATCGATGTCGGAAGCGGCTCCTGCTTCTGCTCCACCGAGGCCACGGATGTGGCGGACGCCTGCTCGGGCGATTGCGCCTGACCGTCTTCCGACGACCCGCCGCTGCTCCCGCATGCTGTGATCCCAGCCAAGCCGACCACGAGCGCGAGCGCGCAGAACCGACGTGTCTTTCTCATGTTGCTCCCTCTGTCCCCCGGCGGCCCAACGCCGGCCCCTCGGACGGAGGAGAAACTAACGGATCGTCGATAGCGAGCACACAATTGAGGCGAGTCTGGCGCAAGCAGGCGCGGCTCGACGGCGTTCGAACCCCGTCGATCCGCAATGTGTCCGAGCCCCGACGCGCCTCTTTCGCTTCCTCATTCCGTTCTTGCGGCGCTCCAAGCCCATGGTGGGCCGGGCACCGAGCCGTCGTGAGCGCGCTGCGTGGCGGTCTGACTACGAG
>JAXDQG010000527.1:0-2617 GCA_034667945.1 Acidimicrobiia bacterium
CGCGGCGGCGGTCTACTCCGCCACGGGCTCTGCACCGCTTCTCGCGCTGATCGTGCTCACCCAGTTTCAAGCCCTCTATCAGCTGCTGCCGTTCGTTCGCCTCGACGGCTACTACATCCTGGGCGATCTCATCGGGATCCCGAACCTGTTCGCGTACCTTCGCGCCGCCGCGGCGAGCCTGCTCCCGGTAGCTCCAGCGACCCGGCGGGACGCCGAGCGGACCATGGCGAACTTGACATCGCGGACGCGGCTGGCGGTGCGGGTGTGGGTCGCCCTCACTGTTCCCGTACTGGCGCTGAACCTCGGGGTCGTGGCCATCCTTGCCCCCCGGGTTCTTCCGGCGTACCTGGACTCGGCCCGCTCGTTGGTCCGCACGCTGGTACATGCCGTCGGAGGCGGCGATTGGATCGCAGGCCTCAACGCCATCTTCCAGCTGCTCTTCTTGATCATCCCGGTGTTGGGGTGGGCGGTTCTCGGCGCCACCACACTCCTTGCACTGAGGCGACCGCTGGTACGGGTGGCGGTTGCCGTGGGTCGCGCGGCACGGCGCCCGGTGCCCGCAGGTGGGTTGGTGGCGGTAGCCCTCGCGGGTGCAGCCCTGGTCGCTGCCGTGTGGCTCATGGGAAGCGGGGCGTCTCCCAGCTCTCCCGCTGGGCCAACCGGGTCTGCCGCCACCGGAGAAATCGTGGCCGAACCGGACATGGGTCGTCAGCCCGCGCAAACGCCACCGTCGGTGGGCGAATCGCCGGCAGCATCGGCGGCGACCACAGTGGCCACCGTCAGCGCTCCCCCGGCGTCAGCCGTGCCGGCTCAGATCGGCCCGACGGGGACCGGTCAGACGGGGACCCCAGGAGCGGCCTCGTCCTGGACCGTGCAGCCCGGCGACGATCTCTGGTCGGTCGCCGAGGAGACCCTCACGGGGTTCCTCGGCCGTCCCTCCACCGAGGACGAGACCCTGTCGTACTGGACGGCCGTGATGGCGGAGAACGCCCCGATGATCAACGATCCCAACCTGCTGCACGTCGGACAGCTGATCGCCCTGCCAGCTGTCACGGAGCCTGCCGAATCTCAAAGCACTGCCGAGGCCGCCTCGCAAGCAACCGTGCCCGACACCGGCCTCGAGCCAACCCGTCCACCGGCGTCGCTGCAGGACAGCACGGGCAGCATCCTGCCGACGCCGGTGGCGCAGGGCGCCTGGACCGTCCGTGCCGGAGATCATCTCTGGCTCGTCGCCGACCAGGTGATGACGAGGGCGCTCGGCCGCCCCTCGACCCAAGCAGAGACCACGTCGTACTGGCAGGCCCTCGTCGGGTCCAACAGCACGACACTGGCCGACCCCAATTTCCTCCATCCCGGTGAACGGCTCACCTTGCCTGCTCTGGCCAGGACCGATGGCCAACCGTCGGGAGCACCGAGAGCCGACGACCCCTCGGACTGACGAGCCCGCGCAGCGTCGAGCGACCCGACCGGACATCTCGGAATAGCGCCGGCCAACAAGCCGTCGCCGGTGGCCACCAAAGAGCGACCGCTTCAGCCCGACGCGCCCCCGTACCGACGGGGCGAAACGGGGGTCGAGCGCGCCGTGAGCAGGAGCACCGCCGTGAGCAGGAGCACCACCGACAAACGGCCGAAGTTGACACTGAGAAGGGAGATCGGTGGGCAAGATCTGGCGCTCGCCGGCGGACATGGAGTACGAGTCGGCGGAGGACGGGCTGGCCGGCGGAGCGAATACCTCCAAGGTCATCCTGCAAACCCTTGGCCTGCTGTTTGGCGCGGCCGCACTGCTCGTGCTGGTGGGCACGTGGCTGAACAACTTCGAGGACCATCCGGTCACCCCTCGCCCCATCGCGAGCACGACATCCACCCCGACCTCGCCTCCGCCGGCACGAACGGCGACAAGCGCCGCGACCGACACGAGCTCCACCACTCAGCCGAGCTCCACGATTGACGAGCCCTCAGCGAAGAAGACGGTGCCCCCCACACCACCCGCCACTCTGCCCGCTACGCCCAGTGGATCGGGCACGCCGAGCGAAGCGGCCGCGGCCGGAGCCTCCTCCGGGCCGGCCACGCCGACAGCCCAACAGGCGCCAGCGAGCTTCGTCGTGCCGGAGACGGCGCCGACCTCATGGACCGTGCGCCCCGGCGACGACCTCTGGTCCATCGCCGGAGAGGTTCTCGGCGGGACCGTCGGCGGAACGGACGACCTAGATGCGACGACCGCGTATTGGCGCACGCTGGTTGCCGCCAACGCCGGCGTTCTCGCCGACCCGAACCTGCTCCATCCCGGCCAGGTCCTCACCTTGCCAGCCGCCGCAGCGAGCCCCGGCCCGCAGACGCCCCCCGCCCCTCCCCCGGCGTCTGCGCGCCCGGCCGCCAGCACGCCAGCAACAACATGGACCGTGCAGTCGGGTGACGACCTCTGGTCCATCGCCCAGGCGGTCGTGGGCGGGACGTCCGGGCTGACGACCTCGATAGCAGACACCACGGCCTACTGGCGGACCCTCGTCGCAGCCAACAGCTCGATCGTTGCCGACCCCAACCTCCTGTTCGCCGGTCAGATACTCACGCTGCCACCGCTTCGGGACTAATGGACGGCCGCGACGGGGTTGCGCTCGGA
>JAXDQG010000528.1:0-4478 GCA_034667945.1 Acidimicrobiia bacterium
TCAGCCATGCTCGACGAGGTCATGGGGGTCGCCGCCGTCCTGGCCGGTCTGGCCGGTTGGGGCGTGGCCGAGGCCGTGTCGCAGCCGTTGCTTGCCCTGATGGCCGGATCCGCGGCGATAGCCCTGGTGTACGTGCCGGTGGCCGTGCCTCGGAGTGACCTGGCGACGGTGGTCGATCGGCTGCGTCGACGAGGGGCTGTCGCCCACACGGCGGCGGGAGCGGGCTGAGCGCTTCGGGGCGGCTGTGCTGGGCGGGCGCTGTGCTGGGCGGGCGGGCGCTGCGATGGGCGGCGCCGCGCTGGGCGGGCGGGTAAGGGCTACGGTGCGCGGACGTGGCAGACGCGCCCGTGGACGAGTTCTTCACCGTCGACCGGGACGGAGTCGCCGGTTGCTTCGGCTGCGGTCCGGCAAACCCGGCCGGGCTGCGGCTCCGCTTCCGGGTCCTGGCGGGCGGCATCATCGAGACCCGTTTGCGGGCGCCCAAGCATTTCGAGGGCGTGGAGGGTGTTCTCCACGGCGGTATCCAGTCAGCCATGCTCGACGAGGTCATGGGGGTCGCCGCCGAGCGCAGCCTCTCCGCCTCGGCCGCCCGTACGGCGCTGGTCACCGCCGAGCTGTCGCTGCGCTTCCTCCGGCCGGTGCTGACCAGCGAGGAAATCGTCGCCCGGGGCCGGGTCGTGGCCGCTTCCGGCGCCGACATCTACGTGCACGGAGAGATCGTCGACGCCGAGGGCCGGGAGCTCACGACGGCCCGTTCGCGTTGGCGCATGCCCCGCGCATCCGTGAGTTGACCGGCCGGTCGTTTTCGGGCGACGCCGGGGGGCCCAGCGGCTGGTGCAACCGAGGCGATCGACGATCTTCCGTGAACGGTCTGAGAACGGCGGCTGACGCCCTCCGGGCATCCGTCCGCCCCGAGGCGCCGCTCCGCCACCAGTCGCCCGTGAGCTACCCGGACTGAGCTGCAACACCGCTCGGCCCTGCCAAACCAACGCCGGGCGGCCGCTGGGGAATCCCTGTTCACGCTACTGATCGAGCGAACTGCCGGTTCATCCGGGCCCCCTACGCTCGTCCGCCCAGGGCACAGCGCCGTGCCTCGCTCCAGCGCCCAACCCCGATCATGGGGCGCCAGGCACACCTACGAGGAGGCAGCATGCCCGAGCCCGGCATCGCGGTGTTCTCCGGTCCGACGGCGACGATCGGCAACAGCCCGCCCTTGGTCACCTCCAACCAGGCACGTCGGCGCCACGGCCTGCCCCTCATGACCGGCGCCGAGGGTGCACCGCTGCGCTACGACGTGCTTCGGGCCCAGAGGCTGGCCGCGCCGGTCACCGTGTACATCGAGATGCACTCGGCCCATCCGCTCGAGTCCGACGCCGCCCACCTGTACGGCCCGCCCGACGGCTGGCTCGACCCGGCTGGCAGTTTCACCCCGGTAAAGCCTCCGCAGGGTGGCAAGCCGGTGTACGTGGCCGAACTGCGGCCGGAGGATGGCGTGTACCTGTTGCCCTACCTGGCGCGACAGGCCGACGGCTCTGCCTGGGAGGACGCGACGGCAGAGCCCTTCGCGCCCGCCGAACGGTCGCGGCAGACCTTCTACCCGGACGCCAGCCGCATCTACGAGGAGATCGACCGATTCGGCGTCGGCGGTGACGGGAGGGGTGGTCTCCTGTCGACGCAAGCCACCTTCGACTTCTTCCGGCCCGCTCCCTCGGGCGGGTACCGCCGCGGCTTGCCGGCCGAGGTGCGCACCGACACCGGCGAGGGTGACATCGCACCCGAGGTCCTCGGCGAGGACTACTTCGTCTACTACCCCTTCCACCTGCACACCGAGCCGAATCTCGGCTCGCTCGCGCAAGCCACCAACATGGTCCAGCGGGTCCTGGGGTCGGGTCGCTACGTCGGTGCGCAATGGCTGGAAGGCAGCCCCACTACCGAGGAGACCATGTACTGGCTGGGTCTCGTGATCGACACGACGGTGCCACTTGTCGGCCACGCAGCCCAGCGATCCCATCAGTCGCTCAGCGCGGATGGCGACCGCAACATCGTCGACGGTGTGAAGTACCTGTTGTCCGGGGTGGCCCTCGACGGTGAGGGGCGCGACCGGGTTGGCGCGGTGATGATCGTGGACGAGGTGGTCTTCGCCGCTCGTGAGGTCACCAAGGTGGATGCCCGACCCGGCGGTTATGAGCCCGTTGGCGGGCACGGCGGCATCGTCGCCGACATGGGTGGCTACGGGCCACCGCAGCTGACCTATGCCCCGGCTCGGCTGGCGACCTACCGCTCGTCTGCCTCAGCCGGCTCCCCGAGAAGGTCAACGGGACGACCGGCAGCCTCGAGGGCGGGGTGCGGTCGATCGGCGTGCGAACGAAGAGTCCCGATGGCGACTTGCTGGCCGAGGGCATGCCATTGGTGAGCCTGGTGAAGTACGCCCGATATCAGAGCGCTGTTGCCAGCGCCGATCTCGAGTTGGAGGTCGAGATCATGGCGCGGATCGCCGCGAACCTCGCCGGCGCTCCCCTCGCCGGATTCGTGGGTGAGGGCATGTCGCCCTACGGCCTCATGACCCCTCGGACCTCGGCGGCCCTGGCCGTGGCGACGGCGAGCGGGATGCCGGTGGTGCGTGTCGGGCGGGGCAACACCGGCGGCATGGCCTACAAGCTGGAGCCACGCTTCATCAGCGGCAACAACCTCAGCGCCACCAAGGCCCGGTTGCTCCTGATGGCGGCGATGCTCAAGCTGGGCGCTCTCCCGATCGCCGCCGACCCCTTCGCCCCCACGGAAGAGGAGCTCGGAGCGACCGTGGCCGCGGTGACGGAGTACCAGGCCATCTTCGACAGCCACTGAGCCGATCTCGAGCCGGTCCTAGTGACCGGGCTTCCAGATCATCAGCACCAGGGCGACCACAGTCAGCAGGCTGATCAGGGCTTGGCCCCGGGCAGCCTTCTGAGTGGCGGTGCCCAGTCGGCTGGTCAGGCGGGACATGGCGTCGTCTGACCGTCCGGCCAACTCGCCGAGCAGGAGGAGCATCTGCCGTCGGGCGGGAACGACCATCCCGTGCAACACCGCGATGGTCACGATCCACACGCCCAACGCAGCCGAGATCCACGCCTCGGCCAGCGAGATGTCGCCCTTGGACAGCAGGACGGCGAACACGCCGAAGACCGGCACGCCGTAGAGGAACCGGGTGGCCACCTTGATCGTCGTCGTGTAGCGGACCTGGGCAACGGCGTAGGCCTCGGCCCCGTGGAATCGTTGCTGGTGGCTCACGGACAACCAATCGATCGTCAGCGCGCCATATGCGACAATGACGCAGACGATGTGCAGCAGCACTGAAAGGTTGTAACCGGCCGAACCCACGGCCCGACTGTAGAGGGCAGTGGATAGGGTGCCGCGGATGAGCAATGACCCCACGAATGGCACCTTCGGCGGGGGTGGACCGGCCTCTTCGGGGGCCGGGAGTGACGACCACGACGCCCGACGGCGGGCAGTTCGCGGGCCCCACAAGAGCCTCGGGTTGTCCGCCGAATTGGCGCAGTACGTGGTGGACCACGGAATGCCGCCGGACGAGATCCAAGCTGGGCTGATAGCCGAGACACGCCGGGTGGCCGGGCCCCGCGCCGGTATGCAGGTGTCGCCCGACCAGGGGGCGCTGCTGACGTTCCTCGTCCGACTCGTCGGCGCCCGACGGGTGGTCGAGGTCGGGACGTTCACGGGGTATTCGGCGCTGTGCCTGGCGCGGGGGCTATCGGAGGACGGACAGCTGATCTGCTTCGACATCAGCGAGGACTGGGTGTCGGTGGGTCGGCCGTTCTGGGCGCGTGCCGGGGTGGCGAACCGCATCGAGGTGCGGATCGGGCCGGCGTCGGAGACCGTTCGGAGGCTGCCGCCCGAGCCGGTGATCGACGTGGCGTTCATCGACGCCGACAAGGGGGGCTACCGGCTGTACTACGAGGAGCTGTTACGTAGGCTGCGCCCGGGCGGGCTGCTGCTGATCGACAACGTGCTGTGGTCGGGCCGGGTGATCGATCCAGCGGCGAACGACCCGGACACGGTGGCGATACGCGAGCTGAACGACGCGGTGGCCAGCGACGAGCGGGTCGATCGGGTCATGCTCGGGATCGCCGATGGGCTGACGATGGTGCGCAAGCGTTGAGCAGGGCCGCCGGCCGAAAACCTTTGTTTGACGGATCAAAAGTTCGTCAAGAAATTCCGTGGAATGACCCTCTTGGAACCTGCTTGTTATTTATCTGTGGTGCGTCGATTCGACGTCGATTCGACGTACCCCCCTCGGCGAATTCGACGTCGTGTCGCCGGTTGCCTAGATCCTTCCAGGCGCAGAGAGTGCGCCTCTAACCACACTACGCGCTTGCGGCGTACACCCCTAGCCGGCAGCCCCACCCGTGAAACGCCAACTGGCCAAGCGCAAGGGCGGCGTCCGCACCAGCCCGCTGCCCCACTCGCAGTCGGCCAGGCGAGAG
>JAXDQG010000529.1:0-3227 GCA_034667945.1 Acidimicrobiia bacterium
CTCGTCCTCGGCCACCCGGATCGTGCGGGCGCCGAGACCTGTGGCGAGCTTCTCGACGATGGCCGACTCTTCGGCCACGCCGTCGGGCAGTCCGTCGAGTTCGACGAACAAGATGGCAGCGGCATCGGTGGGGTAACCGGCGTGCACGAAGTCTTCGGCCGCTTTGGTGATGCGCTGGTCCATCATCTCGATGGCGGCGGGCACCACGCCGGCGGCGATGATGCCGGACACGGTGGCAGCGGCCGCACCGGCGTCGAGAAAGTCCATCAGCAAGAGCCGAATTGCCGGAGGGTTGGGCGTCAAGCGGACGGCCACGCGGGTGACGATGCCCAACATGCCCTCGCTGCCGACCATCACGCCCCGCAGGTCCAGGCCGGGTGGATCAGGGTCGAGCCCGCCGAGAACGGCGAGCTCGCCGCTGGGCAACACGACCTCGACGGCCAGCACATGAGCGGCGGTGACCCCGTAGGAGAGGCAATGTGGACCGCCTGAGTTGTTGGCCACATTGCCGCCGACCGAGCACGACTGCTGGCTTGACGGGTCGGGCGCGAAATGGAAACCGAGCGGCCGCAGCTCGCGGCTGAGGTCCAGGTTGATCACCCCCGGTTCGACCCAGGCCACCCGCTCGTCGAGGTCGACCTCGAGGATCCGGTTCATCCGGGTGGTCACGATCATCACCGGGCGGCCGCGCGGAACAGCTCCCCCAGAAAGACCGGTTCCCGACCCCCGCGGGACGAACGGGCGCCGATGACGGCGGGCAACCAGCACGCAGGACTGCACGTCGGCTGCGGTGCGCGGGAAGCAGACCGCGGCGACCTCGCCTCGTTCGAGGGAGGCATCCCGACCGTACAACGCAAGTTCGAGCCCGTCGGTGTGCACCTGCGCCGGGCCAAGGGCCTCGCACAGCTCGGACACCAAGGCCCGGTCGTCCGCCGTTGGAAGAGAGAGCGCCGCGCTCATCTGGCCCGGCCACCCAACCTAGTGCTGGTCGTCCGCGTCGTCGTCTTCGTCGTCGTAGTCCGCGATATCGTCGCCGTCGTCTTCGTGGGCGCCATTCGACTCCGAGCCCTGCTGCAGGCTCTCAAACAGCCTGTCAGGGTCGAAATCCGTTGAGCGCTTGAGCGCACGAGCTTCTTCGAAGCGGCGATGTCGACCCTTTTTCACGGGCCTGCTCCCCATTGGCTCTGCTCTTGGCCTGGCAAGCCTACCACTCGGCGGCTAAGGGCCATGTCCTTCGGGGCCGCCGCCGGAATGTGCCGCCCGTCGCTAAGGCTGAGATCCTCGACGGTACGCCATGGTCTCCGAGCACCGACCCACTCGTCACACAGTAGGCGGCGCGCGCCGGCTGACACCAACATCTCCGGACTTGTTCAGCTGACGCGTGCCTTACGCGACCGCGTCGGCGGCGGCCGGTCGGCACACAGCGAGCCAGACCGGCGCTCGATCCTCAGCCAGCGGCTGACAGCGGCTGGTGTGAGCGGGCTTCCAGTACGAGCCCGGCCTTGGCGTCGAAGGCGAGAGCCGCACGACCCTCCACCAGGTCACGGATCTGACCGCCGATGAGCTCGGCCCGCCAACCTGTGGCCAGACGAGCCCCCGGAGCCTTCCGCAGCAGATCTTCCAGGTCGGCTCGGGTGGCCAGTAGCGATGCGTCGATCTCGAGGTCTCTAGCACGCTGCGCCACCCAGCCGGTGAGCAGGTTGAGAGCCGCCCGCAACTCCCGGGGGACCTCGGTCCGAACCGCGGGCTGGGTGGTCGGCACGGGGTTGTTCAGACCCCTCCGCACGGCTTCGAGCAGCGAATCAGCGACGCCGCCACGGAGGAACCGCTCCTCGAGGCCACGGATCTTGCGCAGCTCGGCCTCGGTCGCTGGCGCCCGCTGCGAGATGGCAGCCAGGGCCAGGTCGGGCAGCACATGACGGGTCGGCAGGTCAACCGCCGCGGCCCGGCGCTCGCGCCAGGCGGCCACTTCCTTGGCCACAGCCAGGCCACGTCCACGCAGTTGGCGGACCTCGCGGATCCGGCTCCAGGCCTCCTCGGGCTCACGCAATGACCGGACGCGAGCCCGCATGATCTCGCATTCTGCAAGGGCCCAGTCAAGCCGGCCCCGCCGTTCGAGCTGCTCGGCCAGCCGGACGTGGAGGCGGGGCAGGCTGGCGACATCTGCGGCCGCATATCGCAACTGTTCCGGCGTCAGCGGCCGGCGCAGCCAATCGGTGAGGCGGTCGCCCTTGGGGACCGCGGTGCCCAGCTGCCGTTCGTGCAGCTCGGACAGCGAGGGCAGCCCGAGGCCGACGAATCCGGCGGCGATCTGGGTGTCGAAGAGGTGGGACGGAACGTTCCCCGTCGCCAGCTCGAGCACCTCGAGATCCTGAGCGGCCGCGTGGATCACCACCGTGCCCGGCCCCGCTAGGACCGTGCCCAGGGGTCGCACATCGACGTGAAGAGGGTCGAGGATGGCTACCTGCGTCTTTTCCTGGTCCGGGTCGTCCCAGGCCAGCTGCACGAGCGCCAGGCGCGGATAGTACGTGCGCTCGCGGTGGAACTCGGTGTCGAGGGAGTAGACGGACTGCGCGGCCAAGCGGTCGAGCACCTGCTCCAGCGCTTGAGAGTCTTCGACGAGGTGAGAATGGCCGCTGTCGGAGCGGGACGCTGGACTGGTCGCCACGACCCGTTACCGGCCGTGCTCGACGGGCAGCCCGGCATCCGCCCAGGCAAGCGTCCCGCCGGCCACGTTGACCACGTCGAGTCCCTGGGACGCCAGGTACTCGGCGACCCGCATGCTGCGGGCGCCGCTGCGACAGATGAGACACAGCGGGCGGTCGCGCGGGAGCTCTTCGAGACGGTCGACCAGCTCTGACATGGGCACGAGGACCGCGCCCACCGCCCGGACCTCATCGAACTCGTCCTGTTCGCGCACGTCGATGAGCGCGGCGCCTTCGTCGACGCGACGGGCCGCGCTGACCACGTCTATCTCCGGTACGGCATCACCCTGCTGCACGGAGAGTGATCCTACTGCTCGCCGCCATCGTGGCAGGCGCACTGCGCCGCTGCTCCGAGGGCCTCTGGCGTGTCAATGTCCGCCAGATGCCGTGGGTCGAGACCGGCAAGAGCGGCTATCCGAAGCCCGGACCGGGCCACGGCCCGGCGCATCGCCCGCTCTCCGTCATCGAACCGCTCCTGCAGGGCACCGTGGGCGGCGCGCCGGTAGGCCGCGGTCAGGTATT
>JAXDQG010000530.1:0-5222 GCA_034667945.1 Acidimicrobiia bacterium
ATCATCGATGACCGTCCGACCGTTCCGGGTGCTCGATCTCACGACGACGCTCGGCGGCGCCTATTGCTCCCGACTGCTGTCTTCCGGTGGCATCGAGGTGGTCCGGGTGGATCCGCCGGGCGGTCACGCGTTGCGGCAGTGGAGCGCGACCCGCGCGCCCATCAGCCCGGGTGCGTCGGGACCACTGTTCAAGTGGCTCGCCGGTGGCCAGGAGGCGGTGTCGGTGGATCCCGACGCGTCGGATCAGGTCGCCGAACTTCTCGGCTGGGCCCCGGCATTTGACGTCGTGCTGTGGTCACCCGCAGCCGTGGTGGCCGTCGACCAAGTCACGTCGGCCGCGCCAACGACCGCCGTGGTAGCCATCACCGCCTTCGGGCTGGATGGTCCGTGGGCCGAGCGGCCAGCGACGGAGTTCACCCTGCAGTCATTATCCGGCGGGCCGGCGCTGCGGGGATCGTTGGCGTGGCCGCCCATGTCGTCAGGTGGCCAGCACGGCGACTACATGGTCGGTGTCTTTGCTGCGGTGGCCACGATGATCGCGCTGCGGCGCACGGTGATAAGCGGAGGCGGTGGCGTCATCGACGTCTCGGGCCTCGAGTCGGTTCTCATGACCCAGCTCTTCAATCCGCACACCATGGAGACCCAGCTCAACGGCGTCCGGCTCAAGCGCCGCAAGGCCACGGTGGCGGACATCGTGCCCTCTGCCGACGGCTACGTCGGCTTCGCCGTGGTCAACCGGCTCCAGCACTGGTGGGACTTCTGCGCCATGGTCGGCCAGCCCCAATGGGCAGACGACCGTACGCTGGACCCACCGACCAGCCGAGCCGACCGCGCCGATGAGCTGAACCCGGTCATCGAGGGCTGGACCAGGGCGAGAACGACGGCGGAGATCGTCGAACTGGCGAACCTCATGCGCATTCCCTGCACCGAGGTCGGCAACGGCGAGACGATCCCGCGCATGGACCACTTCGCCACCGAGCGCTTCTACGACGTCAACCCCGACGGCGGTTTCTTGCAACCGGCGCCGCCGTTCCGGATGCATCCGCCGATCCCGGGGGTCGCCGAGGTCGCACCGGCACCGCCGATCGGACCCTTGATCACAACCGTCCCGGGTCCCTCCGCGCCGCAACGGACGAAGCCCCTGGCGCCGACCGGAACGCCACCCTTCGACGGCGTCCGGGTCGCCGACTTCACCTCGTTCTGGGCCGGACCGTTCTTCGCCCACACGCTCGCCATGTTCGGCGCCGATGTCATTCACATCGAGTCAACTGCGCGGCTCGACGGCGCCCGGCTCATGAACCATCACCCCGACAGCACACCGCAGTGGTGGGAGCGCTCGCCGTACTTCCACGCCACGAACACCAACAAGCGCGGCGTCACCATCGACATGTCCGTCGACGAGGGACGAGAGCTGGCGCGCCGACTCATCGCGGAGTGTGACGTGGTGGTCGAGAACTACAGCCCGCGGGTGATGGAGTCATTCGGACTGTCCTGGGACGAGGTGCGGGCCATCAAGCCGGACATTCTCATGGTCCGGATGCCGGCGTTCGGGCTGAGCGGCCCCTGGCGCAACCGCACAGGCTTCGCCATGACGATGGAGCAGGTCTCCGGCATGGCGTGGCTGACCGGATTCCCCGAGCACGACCCGGGCTCGCTGTTCGGACCGTGCGATCCGAGTGCCGGGCTGCATGCGGTGGTGGCGCTGCTGATCGCGCTCGAGGAGCGGCGGCGCACAGGGCAGGGGCGCCTCGTGGAATGCCCCATGGTGGCGAGTGCACTGAACGTCACCGCTGAGCAGGTAATGGAGTTCTCCACCAGCGGCGTTCGGCTCGATCGGTTGGGCAACCGCGGGCTCGCCGCTGCGCCACAGAACAGCTACGCCGCATCCGACTGGGACGACGACCTCGAGCAGCACCGCTGGGTGTCGATCGCGGTGGCCACAGACGAGCAGTGGCGGGCGCTGCGGCGCAGCCTGGGCGATCCGGCGTGGGCGGCCGAGCCGACGTTCTCCACGTTGGATGGACGAATGTCCTGCCGGGACGAGCTCGACGCCCACCTGGTCGCCTGGTGTGCCGAGCGGAAGTCGGACGAGATCGTGGACGAGCTGTGGTCCGCCGGCGTGCCGGTTGCGCCGGTGGTCCATCCGTCCGAGCATCTGGCCTTCGACCAGCTTCGATACCGCCGCTTCTTCGAGCACGTCCAGCATCCCGTCCACGGTGACTCGGTGCACAGCACGTTCCCTTTCCGCCTGCCGGGTGATGATGGCCCGACGCATCGCCGCCCTGCCCCGCTGCTCGGTCAGCACAACCGGGAGATTTTCGGCGGCTTGCTCGGCTACTCGGACGCAGAGCTCGACGGCCTCGAGGCCGCCGGCGTCATCGGCACCACCATGCGCAACTGACACGGCTGCTCGCCCCGGCTCTCGCCCAGATATGGGGGAGGTGCCCGATTCTTCGTCGCCGACGCAGCGCGACGGTCACCGCATGACTGACACCGAAGCAACTGTCGTGCCGACCATTCAGCGATTCCGCCAGACCACGGACCTCGACAGCTTGTCAGAGGCGCTTGCGTCGGACGGTGCGGTCATCATCGAGGACCTGCTTCCACCGGCGGTCGTGGCGCGCGTGAACGACGAGGTCGAACTGGCGGTGGTCGCTGCTGACCCGGATGGGCCGATGTTCAATCCCATCGCCAAGGCCTTCATGGGTTCGGTGACCAAGAACGTCCCGGGCGTCCCGGGTATTTCTCGCACATTCGCAACAGACGTGATGTGTCACCCTGTGCTGCTCGGTTTGGCAGATCGCGTCCTGAGCCCCAACTGCGCCCGTTTCCAGCTCAACCTCGGCCAGATTCTCGAGCGTGGACCCGGCTCGACGGACCAGTGGCTGCACCGTGACGAGGGCGTCTGGGTGGACGTCCCGACGTCGTCCATCGAGCTGCAGGTCGCGTCGGTGATCGCGCTCGTCGATTTCACGGCCGACAATGGCGCCACGCGGCTCGTGCCCGGTAGCCACAGGTGGCCGGACCGCCGACTGCCGATGGATCAGCAGGCCGAGCCGACGGCTGACCAGATCATCGTCGCCGAGATGCCGGCCGGATCGGCGGTGATCTACACCGGTGGTGTGATCCACGGCGGCGGCGCCAACATCACGGATCAATGGCGCCGTGCCGTGCACCTGAGCTACTGCCTCGGGTGGTTGCGAACGGAGGAGAACAACTTCCTGTCCATTCCCCCGGCCATCGCGGCCGGACTGCCGCGACAGGCCCAGGAGGTGATTGGGTACTCGGTGTACGACGCCATCGCCCGCGGTGGTGGCTACCTCGGCATGGTGCGCATGCAGGATCCCGTCGACCTGCTCGCCCGGGACGAGCTGTGAGCCTCGGCGTCGATGACTCCGTCGACCAACACCGCATTGTGCGAACGTGGACGTCATGAGCGACCACGAGGGCCGGTCACTCGAGCAGCGAGCGCGCAATGCTCACGCAGCGGGCGATTACGAAGGTGCGGTCACGTCTTACGAGGAGGCCTTCGCCGCTTACCGGCGAGAGGGCGATCGGCTGGCCGCGGCCCGTGCCGCCCGGACGGTGGGCTGGTTCCGTGGCTGGGTCTTCGGGGAGTGGGCGGTGCACCGCGGCTGGGTCGCCCGAGCGCGCCGGCTCCTCGAGGAGGCCGAGGAGGAGCAAGCCCGAGGCTGGGTCGTCCTCGACGACGCTCTCAGCGGGAGCAGCCTCGAGACGCAACGGCAGCAGTATCTGGAGGCCATCGAGCTTGCCCGGCGCACGCGTGATCGCGACCTCGAGTGTGACGCCACCGCCTCGCTGGGCATGATGCTCGTCTTCACCGGACGGGTCGACGAAGGCATGGCCCGGCTGGACGAAGCGTTGGCTGCGATCTGTGGCGGGGACGTCACCGAGCTTCCTGTGGTGGAGGGCTGCCTCTGTGGGCTGCTCACGGCGTGTGAGCGGACGAACGACATCACTCGCGCCGATGACTGGCTGCGCGCCGCTCGGCGCCTCATGCAAGAGCGGAGGCTGATCGCCGTCGCCGGCTATTGCCGGGCGCACTACGCAGGGATTCTGATCGCCGCCGGACGGTGGAACGACGCCGAGGACGAGCTGACCAGCGCGCTCGATCTGCTGCCGGACGGCATGAGTGTGCGGGCGGCGGCTCGCTGTCGCTTGGCCGATTTGCGCATTCGACAGGGGCGACTGGAGGAGGCGGAGCAGCTGCTGGCCGGACTCGAGGACCACGCCGATGCGGTATTACCGATTGCCGCAGTACACGTGGCGCGGGCTCGGCTGCAGCCGGCGCTCGAGCTTCTCGAGCGCGTGCTCGGCGCCGAGCTCGAGCAGCACGTGCAGGCGCCGCTGTTGAGTTCGCTGGTGGATGCCCAGCTCGCGGCCGGACATCTCGAGGCAGCCGGGCGCTCGAGCGACCACCTCTGCATGCTTGCTGAGGCGCAAGCGTCGCCGTCAGTGCGAGGGCTGGCGGCGGCGGCCCGAGCGCGCGTATGCGCCTCGAGGGGGGACGTTGATGCACGGTCCTGCTGGCACCAGGCGCTGAACCACTTCCTATCTGCGCGGATGGCCGTAGATGCCGCTTGCGCCCGCCTCGAGCTTGCTCGACTGATAGCGAACGAGCGCCCCGCAGCGGCAATCGTGGAGCTGGAAGCCGCGCATCGGGTTTTCGAAGCTGCCGGCGCTCGCCGCCGAGTCGACGAGACGGCCGCCTTGCTCCGGGCCCTCGGAGCTCAGCCCAAGACGGGTCCGAAGCTGAGGACAACTCTGACCCGTCGCGAGACCGAGGTGCTCGAGTTGCTGATGTACGGGCTCACGAACATCGAGATCGGCGAGCGATTGTTCATCAGCCCGAAGACCGCGGAGCATCACGTGGGCCGGATCCTCTCCAGACTCGGCCTCCACAGCCGTGCCGAAGCTGCCGCGCACGCAGCGCGTCGACTGGCATGATGACCACACTCACCTTTAGCTGCGCCGGAGGTCGGGCGGTGTCTTCCTTGCAAGGGGAGCGGGCAGGTCGGCGGGCACGGTGGCGATCGCGGCGTTGATCTTGGCGAGCGTGTCGAGCAGCGTCTTCAGTTCGCCGTCCTCGATGTTCGCCATCAACGCTCGACTCAGCTGTTGGACGTCGGGGAGCATCCGGTCCAGCACGTGCTGCGCGGCTGGCGTGATGTCGACCAACACCCGGCGGCGGTCGGCGGGAT
>JAXDQG010000531.1:0-2936 GCA_034667945.1 Acidimicrobiia bacterium
CTGCTGCTCCGGCACGTCACCCTCGATCAGCACTCGGGCGGCCTGGAAGTCCATCATCGCCACCAACGACTCGAGCAGGGACGTGCGGATCCAGGCCCCCTCGCCCGTGCGGTCACGGCGCATCAGCGCCACCAGGATGCCGAAGGCCAGGTAGATGCCTGATGAGCTGTCGGCCACGGCGTGCCCGGAACGCACCGGTCCCTGGCCGGGCAGGCCGGTCACCGACATGAGGCCCGACATGCCCTGGGCGACCTGGTCATACCCAGGTCGCTGCGACCACGGGCCTTCCTGACCGAAGCCGGAGATGCTGCCGTAGACCAGCCGCGGGTTGACCTTCTGCAACGACGGCCAGTCGAGACCGAGACGGGCCGTCACCCCGGGCGCGAAGTTCTCCACCAGCACGTCAGCTCGCTCGACCAGGCGCAGGAAGAGCGCTCGGCCCTCCGCATGCTTGAGATCGAGGGTGAGCGACTCGTTGTTGCGGCGCAGGTTCTGGAAGTCGGAGCCGAGCCGGGCCCCGAGGACGCTGCCTCCGGATGCGTCTTCCGGTGCTGGCGGCCGCTCGACCGTGATGACCCGGGCGCCCCAATCCGCCAGCTGGCGTACCGCCGTCGGGCCGGCCCGAAAGGCCGTCAAGTCCAGCACGAGGAGGTGATCGAGCGGCAGCACCGGACCATTTCAGCACGCGGCCGGTCAGGACGCGGGCGCTCGTCGTTCGCGCGAAGCTCCGCGCACGGCAACCCGGTCGACCCGACGCCAGAGAGGCCCCCATGAACGATCCGACCCGCTACGAGACCGCCGCCGGAGTGGCCACCATCACGCTCGATTCACCCGAGCGACGCAACGCGTTCAGCCAGCCGCTCCTCCAGGGGCTGATGGCCGGTCTGCGGCAAGCCGAAGCCGACGACGACGTCCGGGTGGTGGTCATCACCAACACCGGCACGACGTTCTCCGCAGGGGCCGACCTCAAGGAGGACCGGGCCAGCCTGGGCCCGGACCCGCTGACGTTCGTCGACATCTGCCACACGCTGGATGCCTTCGACAAGCCGGTGCTGGCGAGGGTGGCCGGCCATGCGGCGGGTGGCGGCGCGGCGCTCGCCGTATGTTGCGACCTGGCCATTGCCGTCGACACGGCCCGCATCGGCATCACCGAGGTGCGTATCGGCATACCGCCCAACGGCGTGGCCGCGCTTCTGGCCCACCGACTCAGCCGCCGGGCGTTGTACGAGTCGTTCCTGGTGGGCGAGATGATGACTGCTGCCCGCGCCGTCGAGCTGGGGATGTTGAACCTGGCGGTGCCGACTGCGGAGCTCGACGACACGGTGGCGCGCTATGTCGACGGCCTGGTGCGCGGAGGACCCAAGTCGCTTGCCGTGACCAAGCGCATGTTGAACGCCATGGGCCAACTCAGTCCCGAGCAGGCCGAGCTCCTGGCGGACGAGGCCTCCCGCGGTGCGTTCGAGCGCGCCGAGGCCCGTGAGGGCGTGACCGCCTTTCTGCAGAAGCGCCCGGCGGCGTGGATTCCCACCGACCCCCGCTGAAGCACGCCGGTGAGCTTCCGAGGCGCAGAGAAGGGCGCCTCGGACGCCTGCTCCCCTAGGGTCCATGGTCGTGGGGATCAACGCCATCGACGTCATCGACCATCCTGATACCGCGCGCCCGGCCCGCCCGGCGGCCACAGTGGTCCTGGTGCGCCAGGGAGAGGGCGACATCGAGGTACTGATGATCCGGCGTCACTCGCGAACCGCCTTCGGTGGCATGTGGGCATTTCCCGGAGGCGCGGTCGAGGATGAGGACGTGCCGCCCGGCACGGCCCCTGACCCCCTGCCAGCGGCGCGGCGAGCGGCCGTTCGCGAGACCGTAGAAGAAGTCGGACTGGTGGTGGCCGAGGAGGCGCTGGTGTGGATCAGCCACTGGCTGCCGCCCGCCGGAGCGCCGATTCGCTTCTCGACCTGGTTCTTCGTAGCGGCAGCGCAGGAAGGCGTGATCGAGATCGACCACAGCGAGGTGCACGAGCACCGCTGGCTCCGTCCGTCCGAGGCATTGGCGAGCCACAACCGCGGAGAGATCGAACTGGTCACGCCGACGTACGTCACGTTGGCCCGCCTGGCTGCCCATTCAACGGTGGAAGCCGCCCTCGACGTGTCAGCACCGAGCTTCTTCGCCACCCGGATCGCCAAGACAACAGGAGGTGTCCGCGCCTGCCTCTACGACGGTGACGCCGGCTACGCCTCAGGTGATTGCGAGGCAGCCGGTGCTCGGCGCCGCCTGCTGATGCACACCGCCGCCCCGTGGGCGTGGGAGGACACCGTCTACGGCGTATGACCGCGCCGACGAGGAGTACGGTCCGCTCATGGATCAGCTGCAGCAGCTCCTCGAACGGCAGGCCATCACCGCCGCCATGCACCGCTATTGCCGGGCAGCCGATGGCCGGGACCCGGACGGCTTCGTGTCGGTGTTCGCCGAGGACGGCTTCGGCGATTACACGCGTGGCCCCGTGGTCGGGCGCGAAGCACTGCGTGCCTTCTTCGACAAGTTCATCGGCGGGATGATGGAGGCCACCCAGCACCAGGTCTCCAACATCGACATCGACATCGACTTCGACGACGAGAAGACCGCCCGTGCGGTGAGCTATGTGACCGCCTGGCATCGGTTCCGCGAGCCCAAACCCGACTACGTCGTGCACGGGCAGTATCACGACGTGTGGACGCGCCTCTCGGGTGAATGGCTGCTGGCCTCGCGCCGCATCGCAGTCCTGGGTGAGGTGCACCAACCGCGGGGGTAAAGCGGAGAGGGCCGAGCGACGGGAACCCAGACTCGATGGGGCACAGAGGCGTCGGGAGACGCTGTCCGCCCGTGTCCTAGTCCGCTGTTAAAACCGCGTTTCGATACGGGCCGCGCGCCGTCCAACTTGCCCGCCTTTCCCCAGATTCAGC
>JAXDQG010000532.1:0-6911 GCA_034667945.1 Acidimicrobiia bacterium
CGGGCTGGCGCCGGTGCTCGTGGCGGGCAGGCTCCAGGAGGCTGGAGCACCCGCGGCGGCGGTGGCGGTGGCGCTGGCGGCACCGAGTGGTTCACCACCGCCGATGGCGGCATCGACATCGACGACCTGTTCGGCGACCTCTTCGGAGGAAGTGGCCGGCGCCGGCGTGGCTGGGGCGCTTCGGGCCCCTTCCCCGGTGCCGATCAGGAGGCGGAGCTGGTCCTGTCGGTGGAAGAGGCCTTCACCGGTGGCCGGCGCACGATCACGCTCACCGGGCCTGACGGCCCCCGCGCCATCGAAGTGAACATTCCGCCCGGTGTGGTGGACGGTCAGCGGATTCGCCTGGCCGGCCAGGGCGGGCAGGGTACAAGCGGGGGCGCGCCCGGCGACCTCTACCTGGTCGTGCGCATCGCGCCGCATCCCCGCTACCGGCTCGAGGGCCGCGACATCCGCGTCGAGCTGCCGGTCGCCCCGTGGGAGGCGGCGCTTGGCGCCACGGTTGTGGTCGACACACCCGGCGGCGAAGCCAAGGTCCGTGTCCCGGCGGGCTCCTCCAGCGGCCGCCGTCTCCGGCTGCGCGGCCGGGGCATGCCGAACCCTCGCGGCGACCCCGGCGACCTGTTCGCGGAGGTGAGCATCAAGGTGCCCAAGACCCTCACCGACGAGGAGCACCGCCTCTTCGAAGAGCTCGCCAAGGTGTCGAGCTTCGATCCTCGCAGGAGGCGCCGATGACGATCACGATCATCCGACCGCGCCCGCTCGACCTCGAGTCGTTCTCACGAGCGTCGGGCCTCCATCCCGACCTCGTCCGACGGTTCGTCGCGCTCGGGTTGCTGACGGTCGAACGCGACTCCGCCGGACAGCTGCACTTCCGCCCTGATCAGGTCGCCGCCGCCGCCCGACTGCAACGGCTCAGGGCCGGCCTCGGTTTGAACTACGCCGCCTTGGGCGTTGTCGTCGACCTGCTCGACCGCGTGGCCGAGCTGGAAGCCGCACTCCGCCGCACCCGACCTCCCGGAGGACCGTCGTGGACCTGAACCGCCTCACGCAGAAGTCCCAGGAAGCGCTGCAAGCGGCGCAGAGCATCGCCCTGCGCTTCGGCCACACCGAGATCGACGGCGAGCACGTGTTGCTGGCGCTGCTCGACCAGGAGGGGGGCCTTGTGCGGCCACTCCTGGCCCGGGCCGGGGCCGACGCCGATCGCCTCCGCCAGCTTGTCGAGGGCGAGCTGTCCCGCCGTCCGCGTGTGACCGGCGGGGCGCCCCAACCCGGCCAGGTGATGCTCACCCAGCGTCTCGGACGGCTGCTCGACCGGGCGCAAGAGGAGGCCGAGCGGTTGAAGGACGAGTACGTCTCGGTCGAGCACCTGCTGATCGCGCTGATCAACGAGGGGCCGGAGACGGCTGCCGGGCGATCGCTGCGGGAGGCCGGGGTCACCCGGGACAACTTCCTACAGGCGCTCACCGCCATCCGGGGGAACCAGCGGGTGACCTCGGCCAACCCGGAAGTGACCTACGAGGCGCTCGAGAAGTACGGCCGCGACCTGGTGGCCGACGCCCGCGACGGCCGGCTCGACCCGGTCATCGGCCGGGACGGGGAGATCCGCCGCGTCATCCAGATCCTGATGCGCAAGACGAAGAACAATCCGGTCCTCATCGGCGACCCCGGCGTCGGCAAGACGGCCATCGTGGAGGGGCTGGCCCAGCGCATCGTGCGGGGCGACGTGCCCGAAGGCCTGCGGGACCGGACGGTGTTCGCGCTGGACATGGGCTCACTCGTGGCCGGGGCCAAGTACCGGGGTGAGTTCGAGGAGCGGCTGAAGGCCGTGCTCATGGAGGTCAAGAGCGCCGAGGGCCGCATCCTGCTCTTCGTGGACGAGGTGCATACCGTGGTGGGCGCCGGCGCAGCCGAGGGTGCCATGGACGCCGGCAACATGCTCAAGCCGCTGCTGGCCCGCGGCGAGCTGCACATGATCGGCGCCACCACCGTCGACGAGTACCGCCGCCACATCGAGAAGGACGCCGCCCTCGAGCGTCGTTTCCAGCCGGTCATCGTCGACGAGCCGTCGGTCGAGGACGCCATCTCCATCCTGCGCGGGCTCCGCGAGCGCCTCGAGGTGTTCCACGGCGTACGCATCCAGGACAGCGCACTCGTGGCCGCGGTGATGCTCAGCCACCGCTACATCTCGGACCGTTTCCTGCCCGACAAGGCCATAGACCTGGTCGACGAGGCGTGCGCCATGTTGCGCACCGAGATCGAGTCGATGCCCGCCGAGCTCGACGAGCTCACCCGCCGGGTGACCCGCCTCGAGATCGAGGAAGCCGCGCTGGCCAAGGAGAACGATGCCGCCAGCCGCAAACGCCTCGAAGATCTACGTCGTGAGCTGGCCGATCTGAAGGCCCAGGCCGACGCCATGCGGGCCCAGTGGGAGGCCGAGCGAAACGCCGTCCGCAAGCTGCAGCAGCTGCGGGAGGAGATAGAGCGGGTCCGCCACGAGGCCGAGGTGGCCGAGCGCAGCTACGACCTGAACCGGGCCGCCCAGCTGCGCCACGGTGTGCTGCCTGACCTGGAACGACGCCTTCACGCGGCCGAGGACCAGCTGCAGGACAAGCAGGGCCAGCGCGGGCTGCTGCGTGAAGAGGTCACCGAGGACGAGATCGCCACGATCGTCGCCCGCTGGACCGGCATCCCGGTCAGCCGCCTCAAGGAGGGTGAACGGGCGAAGCTGCTGCGGCTCGACGAGATCCTCCACGAGCGGGTCATCGGCCAGGACGAGGCGGTCCAGCTGGTGGCTGATGCCATCATCCGGGCGCGCTCGGGCATCAAGGACCCTCGGCGGCCCATCGGTTCGTTCGTGTTCCTCGGTCCGACCGGTGTCGGCAAGACCGAGCTGGCCAAGACCCTGGCAGCCGCGCTCTTCGACACCGAGGACAACATGGTCCGCCTCGACATGAGCGAGTACCAGGAGCGGCACACGGTCAGCCGCCTGGTCGGGGCGCCTCCCGGCTATGTCGGCTACGAGGAGGGCGGCCAGCTGACCGAGGCGGTGCGGCGCAAGCCGTACTCGGTGGTGCTCTTCGACGAGATCGAAAAAGCCCACCCCGACGTGTTCAACGCGTTGCTGCAGATCCTCGACGATGGTCGCCTCACCGACGCCCAGGGACGCACAGTCGACTTCCGCAACACGGTGATCATCATGACGTCGAACATCGGATCCGAGTTCTTGCTCGATGGCATCACGCCGGACGGCGAGATCAAGCCGGAGGCCCGGGCCCGGGTCATGGCCGAGCTGCGCGGGCATTTCCGTCCCGAGTTCCTGAACCGCATCGATGACATCGTTCTGTTCAAACCGCTGACCATCGGCGAGATCGAGCGCATCGTCGACCTGCAGCTCAACGAGCTGCGTGCCCGTCTGGCCACCCACGAGATCCGCCTCGAGATCACCCCTGAAGCTCGGCGGTACATCGCTGAGCAGGGTTACGAACCGGCCTACGGGGCCCGCCCGCTCCGCCGCTACCTGGCCCACGAGGTCGAGACCCGTCTGGGGCGTGCGCTGCTCGGCGGAGAGGTCGGCGACGGCGCCGTCGTTCGTCTCGATCTACGCGGCGGCGAGCTCGTCGTCGACTTCGCGTCACAGGCGGCCCGTGGCCCGGCCGCCCACGCCCAAGCGGCCGGCTGAACGCACTGGGCACGGATCAAACGGATCAAACAGCAAGCGAGTACACCGCACCGGAGGTGAGGGGTGATGATCGTCGTCGTCGTCGGAAATTGGTGGAGCCTGGCCCTGCGCGGATTGGCGGCGGTCGCCTTCGGCGTCATAGCGCTGGTGTGGCCCGGACTCACGCTGACCGCGCTGGTGCTGCTCTTCGGTTTCTACGTCCTCTTCGACGGGCTGGCCACCCTGGCCTCGGTCATCACGCACCGCCGGGAGCGTGAGGGTGTGCCGTGGCTGTTGGTGCTGCAGGGCCTGGCCGGAGTCGCTGTCGGCATCGTCACGTGGGCGTGGCCCGACGTCACAGCGTTGGCGCTCCTGTTCCTCATTGCGGCCTGGGCTTTCGTCATCGGGGTGCTGGAGATCGTTGCGGCCGTACTGCTCCGGCGTGAGATGCGGCACGAATGGGCGGTGGGCCTGATCGGCCTGCTGTCGATCGTCTTCGCAGTGGTGCTGGTGGCGGCACCCGTCGAGGGGGCGCTGGCGATCACCTGGGCGATCGGCTGGTTCGCCATCTTCAACGGCGTCCTGCTCCTCGCCTTGGCCTATCGGGTCCACAAGCTGCTGGCACCGGCCCGTCAGGACATGCGCCGCTCGCCGCGGCGCGTGGCGACGGCCTGAGACCGGCGCACAGTGCAGCCGGACACCTCGCGGCAAGACGGGCCGATGTCGTTCGTGCCCACGGAGCCCATCGAGACGGTGGTGTTGCCGATCGACGGCTCGCGATTGTCGCTTCGCGCCATTCCCGCCGCGCTCCACCTGGCTGGGCGGCTCGGCGCCGCGGTCGAACTGCTGAGCGCGGTGAAGGCCGAGGACGAGGTTCCGCACCGGCAGGCGGAGCTGGACGAGATCGACCTGCCGGGAGTGCGGGTCGATCGCGCCGTGGTCGTCGATGCTGATGCCGCTGCGGCCATCCACCGGGAGTTGCGCCGGCTCGGCCGGGCGGTGGCCTGCATGGCCACGCATGGTCGTGGTCGCTCCGCAGCCCTCATCGGCTCGGTGGCCACCGAGGTGGTGGCCCGCGGGCACGACCCGTTGGTCCTCGTGGGCTCCGGTTACGAGGCCGATCGGCGCGGGCGGGGAGTGATCGCCTGGGTCGACGATCATCCGACCTCCGCGGCCCTGCTACCCGTGGCGCTCGTCTGGGGTTCGCGCCTGGCTGAGCCCGCCCTGGTCGGGACGGTCGCCGAGCCCGTGCCGGAGCCTGTTGGCGGCGGCCCGGAACGGCGCCTGTTCGGTCCCGACGGGGACGTGCGAGCCTTCCTCGAGCGGCTGGTGGAGCCGCTGCGTGCTGAAGGCCACCAGATCGGGACCGTCCCCGTCTTCGATCCGATCCGCCCGGCTGAGGGGATCCGAAGCTACCTCCGCGAGCACCCGGCCGAGCTGTCGATCGTTGGCACGCGAGCCCGTTCGGGCCTCTCCCGGATCGTCTTCGGCAGCGAGGCTGCCCACATCGTGCACGGCTGTCCCGAACCGGTGCTGGTTGTGCCGAAGAACGCACCTGGTTCGGTCGGCTAGGGCCGGGGGTATTGGCCGGAGGCTCCGCCTCGTCGTGGAGACCCGGCGTCATGGAGACCCTTTGCAACTGGAGGAAGCTGGTGTCGAGCACAGTTGTGGTGTGCGACGTGTGCGGCCGCAAGAACCGCCTGCCGGCTGCAGCGAAGGGTGTCCCGCGTTGCGGGAATTGCCATTCGCCGCTGCCCTGGATCGTCGACGCCGGCGAGGAAGACTTCGCCGCGGTGGTGGAGCAATCGGCGCTGCCCGTGCTCATCGATCTGTGGGCGCCCTGGTGCGGGCCTTGCCGCATGGTGAGCCCGGCGCTCGAGCGACTGGCGCGGCGTCATGCAGGCCGGCTCAAGCTGGTCAAGATCAACGTCGACGACGCTCCGCAGGTCGGCCGCCGCTTCAGCGTGCAGGGCATTCCCACGCTGATCCTCATGCAAGGAGGTCAGGTCGTCGCCACGCAGGTGGGCGCGGCCCCCGAGCAGGCGCTGGAGTCCTGGCTGGAGCAGCATCTGCAGCTGAGCAGGTCGCCCGGACCCGGCACGTAGTCCTCACCGGGACGTCTCTTGCACGAGGGCTTCGACGGCTTCTATTGGCCGTCGCGGCCCACGGCAGCCAGGTACTCGTGGACCATTCGTACGGCCATCGCCCCTTCGCCGACCGCCGAAGCAACCCGCTTGACCGATCCGCTGCGCACGTCGCCAGCCGCGAAGACACCAGGTGAGCTGGTCTCGAGCGCCAACGGTCGGCGCCCCTCGCCCTCGTAACCCGACCGCTCCTCGCCCGGCCCGTGCTGTCGGTCACGGTGCAGGCCGGCGTCGAGATGGCGCTCGACCTCCTGCCCGGTCAGCACGTAGCCGCGGTCGTCCAGGGCCAGCTGCCCTTCCAGCCACCGGACATGCGGATCGGCCCCGATGAACACGAACATCTCGTACACCTGCAGCTGTCGGCGCTGCCCGAGCCGGTTGTTCTCTACGACCACGCCCTGCAGCTGGTCGTCGCCCCTCAGCTCGCGCACCTCGGTGGTCGTCAGTACCTCGATGGACGGATTCCTGGAGATGCGGTCCGCCAGATAGCGCGACATGTTGGCGGTGAGCTCCGGCTCTCGTACCACCAGGTACACCTTGTCGACATGCTGTGACAGGTACAGCGCAGCCTGGCCCGCCGAGTTACCGCCGCCCACCACCGCCACCGGACGTCCGCGGCACAGCCGGGCTTCTGCGGCCGTGGCTGCGTAGTGGATGTTCGAGCCTTCGAACTCCTCCAGTCTGGGCAGGTCCAGCTTGCGATAGTGCACCCCTGTGGCCAGCACCACGCTGGAGCCCTGCACGCTCGTGCCATCCTCCAGATGAACGATGTACTGGCCGTCTTCGGCCTCGAGGCCCGTCGCCCGGGCGGGGACGCTCATGCTGGCGCCGAACTTGCGGGCCTGCAGATGCGACCGGTCGGCCAGCTCGCCACCCGAGATGCCTCCGGGAAAGCCGAGGTAGTTCTCGATTTTGGAAGACGTGCCGGCCTGGCCGCCGGCGGCAATGGCCTCCAGCACCATCGTGGCCAGGCCTTCCGAGGCGCCGTAGACCGCCGCCGCCAGTCCCGCCGGTCCAGCGCCGACGACGATCAGGTCGTAGCCCGTGTTGGGCATCGTCTCGCCCCGCAGGCCGATGACGTGGGCCAGCTCGGCGTTCGAGGGGTTGCG
>JAXDQG010000533.1:0-3314 GCA_034667945.1 Acidimicrobiia bacterium
CTTCGGCCGCGTGTCTTGGGGTGGTGTGGCTCCCAGCTCTCGGGCCTTGGGTAGAAGGCTCGCATGAAGGAAGGGGCGTAGAAGGGGCGCCAGTCGTCTTCGGCCTGGCTGAGCCGGTCGGCGACGAGGGCGAGCGCGGCCAGGTTGAAGCCAGCTTGCGGCCTTGCCTCGAGTGCAGCAGCGCCACCATTCCCTGGGACTCGACCATCCATCCGCCGGCACCGCGCGCACCGCCGCCAAGCGCGACACTGGTACGGGCGAAACGGTCTCCCTTGGCCTGGCCGAAGGCGGCGTGGGCCGGAGATTTACGGTGATCCCCGGGAGCCCTGTTCAGCGCCAGCGTGCCGATGGAGCTGACCGCATGGACCCGGCGATGCCGTTCCGGCCGACGTGACCGACCCGTTTGGTCCCTCGCCCACCCCCACGGTCAGGCGGTCACGTCGACAGGCCGTCGAGGTTCAGGGTGCCGGTCATCATGCTCTCGTCGGCCTGCGGTAGGAGCCAGGCGGACTCGATCGCTGTCCGCCGGAGCCGCAAGCTCGGGTTCGCCGCGCCGCGCCGGCGGCGATCGGTGATGGTGACGGTGACGAAATCGTCGGCGTCCGGACCGCTTACCAGCCCGCGGACATCGTCGATCAGCATCTCGGCGAGTTCCTTGCGGCGGGTGATCATCTGGTAACGGCGACCGGAGACCATCTCGATCACGACCAGGTACACCGCATCTTGCTGCGGGTCGTTCGAAGCCATGTCCACCTTCTACAGCCTGGGCAAAATCCGGCACGCCTCGCCCCGCTCCGTGAGGCCGACCACGCGCACGCCTTGGTCGACCCAACGCCCGGGCTCGCCGAAGCGGACACGGGCAGTCGGGGTCTCGGAGCAGCGTAAACGGTGAGCGGGTCCACAACTCGGGGATGGTCGACGAGCCCGCCTGACACTGACCCTCGAGCAGCCGACGGGGCCCGCCGTCGGGAACCGACCTCCACTCGGGGGTTGCGACGCACCACCTTCTCCATCACCTCGTCGCCGAGGTCGAACGGCGGCGACAGAGCATTCTTACGTCGCGTTCGCTACCTCGACTGCTCGCCCGAAGATCGCGCCTGGCTTGGAAGGCCCGAACGCCTTATAGTGCGCGAGGCATGGCGGCATCTCGCCGTGTGGTTTCTGGCAGGGCCTCTTAACGGTGGTCGTGCTGGGGAGCGTTGCTCCGGACCCTGGTAGCGCCATTCTTAGGAGCTTTCGAGACGCCGGTCCGGCTAAACAACGTTCTGTGGGTTGTTCGGCGGGCTCGACGCCTCCGTCTAGGAGGTCGCGATGTCCACCAATGGGGTCCTTGATCCCTACCGAAACGGTTTTGACTCCGCGCAGAACCCGGTGAGCGGGCCCCGTAGCTGGAGCGTCGCTGGCAGTTCGGCGAGTGTCGGCACGCTGCGGGCGTTGGTCGATCGTGCCAGCCGGGAGCTGTTTTCGCTGTGGCGGTCCGCTGTGGCCGATAACGACTTGGAGTTGACGAACCGGTTGATCGTGGCGGGGCATGCACTGCAACGCGCGACCGCGGCGCTTGACCAGGCCGCAGTCCTGCCCGATGCGTCGCGCTGGCCTTGGAGCTGACCTCTCATGATCCCATTGGCATGGCGACACCGCCTTTGAAACCGACACGCGAACAACACGTTGCGCCGGAGGGCCGGGACGAACGCAAGGCCGCTACGACGTGCGACCTTCTACGACCACCCGTGGGCCATTGGGTGCAACAGGGTGATCGAGCCGCAGTCGCCCCGACCGACGCCGGGCCCGGTGTCGCCTCGGGTTCGCCACCCGGGCGCTGAATGACGACCGGCGGCGGGCAGCGGGTGTTGTTTGTCGCCGACTCCTTGGACATCGGCGGCGCCGAGCGGGTCCTGCTCGGCATCGCGGCCGGGCTCGTGGAGCGGGGACATCAGGTCACTGTGGCGTGCTCAGCTGGGGGCGCCCTGGCCGCTGACGCGGTTGGTTTCGGCGTGGCCGTGCGGGTGGTCGGCCGTCGCCTGGCTAAGCGGCGCGTCGATGCCGACTTTGCGGACGGTCTCGCCCGCCTCATTGCCGCTGACCGGCCCGACGTGGTGCACAGCCACATGTTCGCCAGCACCGCCGCGGCCGCGCTGGCGCTGCTCCGCTGCCGGGTGCCGCTGGTGGTGCACGAACACAGCGAGGCCGTTTGGCGGGACAGCGCCGCCCGCCGGGTCGCTTTCGCCGCGTACGCGGACAGCGCTGCCGTTATCGCGGTCTCCGCCGCGATCAAGCGCCGGCTCATCGACGTCGACGGCGTCGCAGGCGAGAAGGTCCACCTGCTGCCCAACACCCTTCCCGCCCGTTATCGCCCGTTGCGCCATGTCGCTCTGCTCCGCCCGCGGGGCCCCTCAGTGGGCGTCGTCGCCCGTCTCCAACCCGAGAAAGGCGTGGCGGTGTTCCTGCGGGCCGCGGCCAAGATCCGCCGCAGCCTTCCCGACGCTCGCTTCACCGTGATAGGAGACGGCCCGCAACGAGCCGCGCTGGAGCGTCTCGCCGCCGACCTCGCCGTGCCGGTGAGCTTTCTCGGCTTCCGCCCCGACGCAGCTGCGCTGATGGCTTCCCTGGACCTGCTCATCGTGCCTTCCTTCACCGAAGGCACCCCGCTCGTGGTGCTCGAGGCGGGAGCTGCTGGCGTGCCGGTGGTTGCCAGCCGCGTTGGCGGCATCCCCGAACAAGTCCGTCACGGACTCGAGGCGTTGCTGGTCCCATCAGGCGACGACACCGCCCTGGCTGACCGGTCCCTGCGCATCCTGCTGGACCCGGCATTCGGGGCGAAGCTCGCCACCGCGGCCCAACAACGCTTGCACAAGCGGGCCGACCCCGAAACCGGTGTCATAACGCTCGAAGCTCTCTACCACCGGCTGAGCCAACCACCACCAAGCGCCCGGAGCTTGTCACGCCGAGACCGGACATGAACGGCGACGTCGTCTCCGCCGCCACTGCATGAACGGGTGCGCATGATCGCGGCCGTTGGTCGTGGACGCGATGAACGGCTGCACGCGGTGTCGGGGCAACACGCGATTGGCTGGCTTGGGAGGGGATGGCGACCGCGACAGCCCATCCGCAGCCGCCTCCTCACCAGCTGACCGAGCCCGCGCCAGCTCGTCAGGAATGTGGCCCTCGTAGTGCCGGATCGAGCGGTGTGGGGCGTCAGGGCCTGGTCGATGCGACGATGGCGATCATGGCGAAGTGGCAGGCGCTGGCAGCGACGGTGCAGGCGTGCCAGACCTCGTGGTAGCCGAAGCGTGCCGGTGAAGGGTCGGGCCGGC
>JAXDQG010000534.1:0-3023 GCA_034667945.1 Acidimicrobiia bacterium
GTCGTCGGCAAGATGAACGGCAACAGGCACGCGGCTCACGGTAGCCGAGGCTTCGGGCCTGTCATCAGGGGCGCGAGCGCGTCCCGGCTTGCTCAGTCGCCGGTGCCGTGCACCTGCCGGCTGGCCAGGGACTCGCCCTCCTGCCAGCGCGCCAACGTCCAGCAGAGGTCCGACAACCGGTTGAGGTACGGAACGACCTGCGAGCCCGGCGGGGCCACCCGCAACGCCAGACGCTCGGCCCGGCGGACGACCGTGCGAGCCAGATCGAGGTGGGCGGCCACCAAGTTCCGTCCAGGGATGACGAACTCCTTCGGCATCTCGAAGCGGGCGGAGACGTCGTCGATGAGGTGCTCGAGCGCCTGCACCATGGCCTCGGTGACCAGCGTCTGACCGGCCGCCAACTTATGGCGGTTCTCCGGCAGCGTGGCCAGCTCGGCCATGAGCACATAGAGGTCGTGGCACAGCTTCACCAGCAGCTCGTCGAGCTCGCTGCCCGGTTCACAGTGCGCCCGCGCCACACCCAACACAGCCTGGGCCTCGTCGGCCGTGCCATACGCCCAGGGCTGCGGGCCGTCCTTCGCCACGCGGCCGCCGTAGAACAGGCCGGTGGTGCCGTCGTCGCCGGTGCGCGTGTAGACCTTCACCCGCAGCAGGTTAGGAGCGAAGCGCCCGCGGCCGGCTCCCGTGAGGTCCCATCGGAGTTATGTCCATCCGGGCGGCGACCCACCACAAGTAGCCTGTCCCGCATGGCTGATTTCCTGGAGCACGCCCGGCGGGGTGTCGTCATCTACGACGGCGCCACGGGCACCTTCCTCCAGGCCCTCGATCTGCACGGCGACGACTTCGGCGGTCCGGCATTCGAAGGCTGCAACGAGCTGCTCAACGCCACTCGCCCGGACGTCGTGCGCCAGATGCACCGTGCCTACCTGGAGGCCGGCGCGGACGTCGTCGAGACCAACACGTTCGGCAGCATGGCGGTTCCGCTGGGCGAATACGGCATTGCTGATCGGTCCTACGAGCTGTCCGCCGCGGGCGCAGAGCTGGCCCGACGGGCGGTGGCCGAGGTCATGGCAGCAGATCCGTCGAAGCCCCGCTGGGTAGCGGGCTCGATGGGCCCGGGCACCAAGTCCGCCATCCTCGGCCAGATCCGCTACGCGGACCTCCGCGACCACTACGAGATCCAGAGCCGGGGTCTGCTGGACGGCGGCGCCGACCTGCTGTGCATCGAGACCCAGTTCGACCTGCTGGCGATGAAGGCCGCCATCAACGGGGCCCGCCGGGCCATGAAGGCCACCGGTCGCGAGGTGCCCATCCAGGCGCAGGTCACCATCGAGCTCACCGGGCGCATGCTGCCCGGCAGCGAGATCGGGGCCGCCGTGGCCGCCATCGACCCGATGCGGCCGGACATCCTGGGCATCAATTGCGCCACCGGTCCCGCCGAGATGGGCGAGCACCTTCGCTACCTCTGCCAGCACGCCCGTCAGCCGGTCTCCTGCCTCCCCAACGCCGGCCTGCCGTCGGTGAAGGACGGGCACATGCATTACGACCTGGGTGCTGACGAGCTGGCCGACTACCTCGCCCGGTTCATCACCGACTACGGCGTGACCGTGGTGGGCGGGTGCTGCGGGACCACACCCGACTACATCCGGACGCTGGTCGAGCGCTGCCGCCACCTCACGCCCGCATCGCGGGACATTCGCTTCGAGCCGGGCGTGGCTTCGCTGTACTCCGCGACGCCGTTCCAGCAGGACACGTCGTTCATGATCATTGGCGAGCGCACCAACGCGAACGGGTCGAAGAAGTTCCGCGACGCCATGCTCGAAGGTGACTGGGACAGCACCGTGCAGATGGCCAAGGAGCAGATCCGCGAGGGTGCGCATGTCCTCGACGTCTGCGTCGACTACGTCGGGCGCGACGGCACGGCGGACATGGACGAGGTTGCGGGCCGCTTCAATACGCAGGCCTCGGTGCCGCTGGTGCTGGACTCGACCGAGCCGCAGGTGCTGGAGGCCGGCCTGCAATGGCTGGGCGGCCGCTCGTTGCTCAACTCCGCCAATCTCGAAGATGGCGAGCACGAGGGCTCACGGCTCGACCGGGTGTTCAAGCTGGCCAGCGAGTACGGCGCCGCCGTCATCTGCCTGCTCATCGACGAGCAGGGCCAGGCCCGTGACGTGGAGTGGAAGCTGCGGGTCGCCCGCCGCATCCAGGACCTCGCGGTGAACCGCTACGGCCTCGAGCCACAGGACCTGCTTTTCGACGCGCTGACCTTCCCCCTGTCGACCGGTGACGAAGACCTGCGGGGCGACGCCATGGCGACCATCGAGGCCATTCGCCGCATCAAGGCCGAGCTGCCCGGTGTGTACACCACGCTGGGCGTATCCAACGTGTCCTTTGGTCTCAACCCGGCCGCCCGCCACGTGCTCAACTCGGTCTTCCTGCACGAATGCGTTCAAGCAGGGCTCGACAGCGCCATCGTTCACGCCGCCAAGATCATGCCGCTCTCCCGCATCCCCGAAGAGCACCGGCAGGTCTGCCTGGACCTGATCTACGACCGTCGCCGAGACGGGTACGACCCGCTGCAGCGCCTGCTCGAGCTGTTCGCCGGGGTCAAGGACGTCAAGGCCGTCAAGGAGGATCGCTCCGACTGGCCACTGGAGCAGCGACTCAGTCAGCGCATCATCGACGGCGATCGAGATGGTCTGACGGACGACCTCGGCCTCGCCCTCGGCCAGGGCCTCTCGGCGCTCGCCATCATCAACGACGTGCTGCTCGCCGGCATGAAGGTGGTGGGCGAGCTATTTGCCACCGGCGAGATGCAGCTTCCCTTCGTGTTGCAATCGGCCGAGACCATGAAGACCGCCGTCGCCTACCTCGAGCCGCACATGGAGAAGGTCGAGGGCGGCTCGGGCAAGGGACGGCTGGTGTTGGCCACAGTCAAGGGCGACGTCCACGACATCGGCGAGAACCTGGTCGACATCATCCTCACCAACAACGGTTTCGAGGTCTACAACCTCGGCATCAAG
>JAXDQG010000535.1:0-27519 GCA_034667945.1 Acidimicrobiia bacterium
CGTTGGGCTCGACGTCCTGGCTGCCGTTGGGCTCGACGTCCTGGCTGTCGTTGGGCTGGGCGTCTTGGCGGCGATAGCCCTCGGCCCCGCCTTCGGCGGCCGGCTCAGGGTGTGGTTCCAGCTCGGACGACGGGATGTCGCCCGTCTCAGCCACCGCCGCTAAGGGTGTCCGCTCATCCGGGGTCGGCTCATCCGGGGTCGGCTCATCCGGTGTCGGCGCTTCCGGGGGCGCCGCGTCACCGACCGGCTCGGCCCCCGCCGGCTCGGCCCCAACCGGCTCATCCGTTGTGGGCTCGGCCGCCGTCAGCTCTTCCTCGGTCGGCTCCACCGCGTCGCTCACGGGGCTGCCGTTGTGTGCCGCCTCACTGGCGTCGCCGTTGGCCGCGTACTCGCGCGTGAGCTCTTCCTCGGTGCTGGGTGCGTCCTGGCGGTTGTCGACCAGCGCAGCCGCCGCGTCGGAAGGACCTGCCGCCGGCTCGGCCCCGGGCGCCGGTGTCGATTCCACTCCTGCCGCGCCGTTTGCCCAGCTGTCGCTCTCGGCCCGCTGCCCTTCGGCAGGCTCGGTCCCACGGGGTTGCGCGCCGGCGCGAGCTGCGTCGTCGATGAGGACTCGCAGGCTGACCACGTGGAAGCCTTCCTCGACCCGGCTGAGCCGTAGCCGACCCGGCCGCTCGATGGCGTCGACGAGATCGGAGACGCCGGCGAAACCCAACTCACGCAGCGAGCTCGGGAAATGCGCACGCAGCAGATCGCCGACTTCACGCAGACCCAACCCTTGCAGGCCGCGTTCGGCAGCCGCTCGAACCTCGGACTCGACGAAGTCGACAACTTGGTCTCGCTCGGGCAGGTCGGCCCCGGACTCGAGCGAGCGACGATCCGCCGCACTGGCTCGGGACCCCGCGGGCGCCCGATCTGGCGCTGGCGGAAAGGGGTCGAACCAACGGCCGCCGGACGGTAGGTCGAACAGGTTCGTGCGGGGGAGCGGCCGCTCGAAGGCACCGGGGATGTCTTCCATGTCCACGAACATGATCTCCGGGCTCGAATGGGCGAAGGTGTCCTTCTCGCGATAGCCGAGGACCAGCACCGGCACGCCCGCCTTGGCGTAGCGGCGCAGTGGACCGGCGAAGGCCTTGGCGTCGTGCGAGGCCACCACCAGCTCGACCAGCGGGCCGTGCGTGAAGCGCCGCTCGATGTGACGGGCGATATCAGGATCGACATCGTCTGTCTTCGTGCGCTTCGGCTTGGCGAAGACGGCAAAGCCCATGTGCCGCAGGCTCACGACCCAGGGGGTCATGGTGGCCTCGTAGCCGGGGGGCACGTTGCAGAAGACGCAAGCCTCGATGACGTCGCCGGGATGGGCCCGCTCGGCCAGCCACGCGTAGACCGCCGCCAGGTTCGGCCGACTGCTCGTGGAGGCGCGGGAGCCGATGACCTCCGACAAGCACATGTCCATGTTTGGGGCGTCCCAAGCCAGAAGTCGCCGCCCGCCGTTGCCGCGCTCCATCGCCCGCCTCATGCCCCGTACATCGCCGTATCACATGCTATCGGTGGTCGGTGAGAGCCCAGATGACAGCCGTGTGACGGTGTCTCGGCGTGCCGGCACGCTGTGGGCTCAGCAATGCACGGGCCGTGACAACAGGTCGCCCGCGACTGTTGTCCTCAGGCCAACGCCGGAAAAATTCGTGGCTCAGCTGTAGCGGCGAACCCGGCCGCGTCGACGTGCCGACGGCAGCCAGAAGGCGATCACCAAGAGGGCGATGGTGAGCCAGGCGATCCAAGCAGTCGCCAGCCGGGAGGGCCGGAGCTCGATACCGATCTGTGAATGCTGGCCGGGAAGCTCGACGGCGATCAGCACGGTGTTGACGTCTTGCGTCTGACGCGGCATCTCGATCGCAGCCGCCAATTGGTTCGGCACGACGGCTATGACCGAACCGGTCAACTTCGGCGTCGTGTCGCGAGTGGTGGTCGGTGTCGTCTCGCTCGAACGCGGTTGCTGCGGGGCCGCCGAGGTCGCCGTGGTCGTCGTCGACGCCGGGGGATGCGTGGTCGGCACCTCCGTAGCGGTCGCGATGGTCTGCGGTGGGGCCGCCGTCGTGGTCGTGGTCGGCGCCGTCGTCGTTGTGGTGGTCGTCTGCTTGACGGTCGTGCTGGTCGTGGTGGTCGTGCCCGGCGGGCTGTTCCCCACTGCTCCCAACGAGTCCGGACCCGGCGTGGACGTTGTCGGCGACGGCACCGAACCGGTGGAGGGCGGCGCCGTGCTCGGCGTCGTGCCGGGCGGCGTCGTGTCCGGCGGCGTGGTGCTGCTGGTGGTTGGCGTGCTCGCCGGCGGGGCGGTCGTGCCCGGCTCATTCGCCCCGGCGACGCCGAAGGAGCCGCCCGCCGTGGTGGGGGTTGGCGCCGCCGTGGTCGTGGGCGCCGGGCTGGTGGCCGCCGTAGTGGTGCTGCCGACCTGCGCGGTGGCCAGCTTGACCGGCGAGAGGGCGAGAGCCCCGCAGGCCAACGTGATCCCACCCAGTGCGAACAAGGCACGTCGGGTGGACTGTCGGCAATGGGCGGTGGTCTTCGACCTCAAAAGCTCTCCCAGGTCGGCGGTCCCGGGGAACCGTAACTGCGGGAGCGACCGGCGGTTCCCCGCTGGACGCAATGTTTGAGTTTCAAGTCAATGACAGCACCGAGACAGACCCGACGCCAGAACAGAAGGATAGGCAAACGTGCCCAAATCTCCACGGTGTGTGGTCACCGTTGTCCGCCGCTGAGCTCTCCCGAGTGCCGCCACGGGACGAGTGTGGTGAACACTAGCAGTGATGTCTCCGCCGCAGTGGTATGAATCGGCCGACGTTGCCGCGACCTTCTGCGCCACCCTGGTGGACGAATGGGTGCGGGCCGGCCTGACCGACGTGGTGGTCGCCCCTGGGTCCAGGAGCACGCCGCTGACCTTGGCGGTGGCAGCGGAACACCGCCGGCTGACCAGCCATGTCGTGCTCGACGAGCGATCAGCCGGTTTCATGGCGCTCGGCCTCGGCCTGGCGTCGGGGCGCCCCGCGGTCGTGGTCACGACCAGTGGAACGGCCGCCGCCGAGCTCCATGCCGCCGTCGCCGAAGCCCACCACGCCCGGGTGCCGCTCATCGTGTGCACCGCCGACCGCCCACCCGAGTTGCAGCACGTCGGCGCCCCACAGACGATCGACCAGACCCGCCTCTACGGCGGTGCAGTCCGGTTCTTCGCCGATCCGGGCGTGGCGGCAGCCGACGCTTCGGGTAGCTGGCGGTCGCTGGCCGGCCGGGCGTGGTCGGCGGCCACGGGCATCTCGCCGGGCCCGGTACAGCTCAATCTGCCCTTCCGCGAGCCGTTGGTGGGCAGGGCGGGTCCTTTGCCGCCGGGCCGACCGGATGGCGCGCCTTGGCATCGCCGCCTGGTCGCCCACGCCCAGCTCGATGAGGCTGCCGCAGCCGGCCAGCGCGTCCACTGGGCCGGACGCCGTGGCGTCATCATCGCCGGTGCTGGCGTGGACGAAGCGGCTGCAGTGCTCGCCCTCGCCGTCCAGTTGGGCTGGCCCGTGCTGGCCGATCCTCGTTCGGGCTGCCGGCTCTACCACGACACGGTGGTCAGTCAGGCCGACGGCTTTTTGCGTAGCGCTCTCCTGGCTGACCGCCTTCGTCCCGAGGTGGTGCTGCGCTTCGGCGACCCGCTGGCCTCGAAGGTGATCGGTCAGTGGCTGGCGGGTTCGGGCGCGGAGACCACCGTTGTCGACCCCACGGCGGCCTTCGCCGACCCCGACCGGCAGGCAGCCGTGCTCATTCCGGCACCAGCGGGCAACACGTGCCGAGCGCTGTGCGCCGCCGGTCAAGCCGGTCAGGCGGCTGCGCCGGATTGGCTGGCCCGCTGGCAACAGGCGGATCGAGCGGCCGGCGCTGCCCTCGACGAGTGGGTGGCGAGCACGCGTGAGGCCACCGAGCCCGGCGTCGCCCGGACCCTGATGGCGTCGGTGGAGGCCGGAGCCACCGTGGTGGTGTCGTCATCCATGCCGGTGCGGGACGTCGAATGGTATGCGCCGCCCCGCTCCGACGTGCGGGTTCTGGCCAACCGCGGGGCCAACGGCATCGATGGCGTGGTGTCCACGGCCGTAGGCGTGGCGCTCAGCGGAGCGCCGACCTGGCTGCTCATCGGCGACCTGGCCCTCCTGCACGACAGCAATGGCCTGTTGGCGCAGACGCAGCGGTCGGTCAGACTGCGCATCGTCGTGGTCGACAACGGCGGCGGCGGGATCTTCTCGTTCCTGCCGCAGGCCGGCGCGCTCGAGAGCCAACGGTTCGAGCGCTTCTACGGTACGCCTCAACCCGTGTCGATCCCGCAACTGCTGGCCACCCACGGCATCACGAGCCGCACGGCCCGTACCGCGGACGAGGTCGCAAAAGGCCTGGCCGAGCTGGCCGAATCGACAGCCCCGGTGGAGGCGCTGGTGGTATCAACCGATCGGGCCGCCAATGTCGAGCACCACGAGACGGTCCATCGCCGCATGGTCGCGGCCGCGGAGGCGGTCCTGGCCTGAGCCGCCACGGCTCGTGGCCGCACCGGCCGCACAGCTCAGTGCTGGTCGTCGCCCAGGCTGTTGGGAGGGGAGACCCGACCCGGTCTCGGCGGCAGCTCGGGCGCATCGGGCGGTGGGTTGAGCGGGCTGGCCTGCACGCCGGCCAGGAGATCGTCCAGCGCGCCGACCGATGGGGGAGGCGGCGGCGGAGGAGGGAGCTCGATGGTTGCGCCATCTTCGTCGCTGGGTGGTGTCAGGGGGGTGCCGAACAGCCCGGTCGTCAGTGGGCTGGGTGGCGGCTCGGAGTGGATGCCGCCCCTGTCCTCATTCTCCGAGGCTCCGTCCGGTGTGGTCTCGGCATCTTCTGCCCCGTACGTGGTCGTCGCCTCGGCGGACGCGTAGTCGCCCAGCGTCGAGGTGGAGGTGTAGTCGCTACCGCTCGAGATGGGCGAGAATGCAGGCGGCGGATAGACCACATCCGCACTGCTCCGCGACGCCCACGAGGGAGAAAGGCCCGAGCTATCCGGTGCAGGCGGCGGGGCCGGACGCTCCGACGATGGCGAGCCCACCGTACGCGAGCGATGGCGCGACGGCTTGCGCAGCGGCGGGAGGGCCACGCCTGCTTCGGGCAGGTCATAGAGGTTGGTGCGGGGCAGGGGGATGGCGAAGACGCCCTCGACCGTCTCGAGGTCGACGAAGCCGACCACCGAGCTCTCGGCTGCATACTGGGCGCGCTCGCGGAAGCCGAGGACCGTCACGGGCGTGCCTCGTCCAGCCACCTGGTCCAGATAGGTCCGCAGGCCGTGGGCATCGTGGGAGGCGACGAGCAGTTCGGTGACGTCGCCTTCGGCGATCGCCTTGTCGACGTAGGCCTGCACTGAACTGGTCAGCGAGGCTCCTGAGGTGCTCGGGGCACCCGCGCCGCCCGAGGTGCTCGGGGCCGGGCGCACGACGACCGCGAACCCCTGGTTGCGGATATCGGTGACGTGCTGCGCGGCCTGTGCTTCCTGACCGGGTTCGATCGCCGTGAAGAGGCAGGCCTCCGCACCCTCGCCCTCCTGACAGCGCTCGGACAGCCAGAGGAACACGGCTTCGAGATCGGCATCAGGCTCGGTCTGCGGCTGACTGACCAGGACCGAGGCCAGCGAGGCCTTCACATCGGGGTCGTCCCAGACCAGAAGCCGGATGTGTGCGGACTCGTTCGGCATGTGCTCCCTCACCGGACGCCAGGAGAATTCGCGCTGGAGAACCTTGTTTCAGGATAGGTAGGCAAACGGCCGAACAAACCTGACGGTGTTCGCCATTGGCGCAGGTCAGAACTTCAGCCTGCACTGGTGGCGCGCCCGCCCGGGGCGAGCCCGCACATCCAGCCAGTCGGCATTTCGGCTGCTCAGCGTGGCAAGAGAGCTACACAGGGCAGCTCGTCAGGGCCGGATCAAGGCGCCCAACATGGCCTGGAACTTGGCCTGCGTCTCGGCGAACTCCGCCTGTGGGTCGGAGTCGGCCACGACGCCCACACCGGCGTAGACCCGCGCCCGGGCGCCGTGCAGCTCTGCCGAACGAATCCCTACGGCGAACTCGCCGTTCCCCGCGGCATCGATCCAGCCCACCGGGCCGGCATAACGGCCCCGGCCGTGAGGCTCCAATCGGGCGATGAGCTTCAGCGCCTCGCTCCGCGGGTCACCGCCCACGGCTGGGGTCGGGTGCAGCGCGGCCACCAGCTCGAGGACCGACGGCAGCGGTCGGGACAGGCGCCCCTCGACCAGCGTGGCCAGATGCTGGACGTTCGCCACGGCGACCACCTCGGGCTGTGCCAGGGCGTCGAGGTAGGAGCAGAAGGGGAGCAAGGCGGTCTCGACCTCGTCGATGGTGACCTGGTGCTCGGTGCGATCCTTTTCGGAGGCCAGGAGGCCGGCCGCCAGGCGGGCGTCGGCGGCCGGATCGCCCAGCCGCGGCGCCGTCCCGGCCATGGGCTGGGCCCGCACGATGTCCCCCTGCCGAGCCACCAACAGCTCGGGGCTGGCGCCCACGAAGCCGTCCACGCCAAAGCGGAGGCAGGTGGGATAGGTGCCTCGCAGCCTCCGAAGTACCACCGTCTGGTCGAGCTCGACATCGGCCTCGACGTCGACGACCCGGGCCAGGACCACCTTGCGCAGCCGCCCGGCTCGGACCTCGTCGCGCCCGGCTTCGACGCACTTCATCCAGTGCTCGGGCCGGTCGGCAGTCCGGACATAGTAACAGGTCGGCTGCGGCCAGGGGCGTGAGCCGTCGACGAGCTGCGGCGGCGTGGCGGGCAAGCTCTCGGCGTCGCCCACGACGGTGGCCCAACGGGCTCCGTCAGCCGAGCGTCTGACCTGCAGGGCGGGTACGACGACCGTGCCTTCATGGTCGGGATCGAAGGGCAGCGCGGTGAGCGCGAGGGGACCGGGGGCACCGGGCTCGCCCTCGATCGTCATGGCCGAGAGCACCTCGGCCAGCTTCCGGGCGGTAGCCGCTCGTCCGCTCACCCCTCCGGCCACGACGAGGCGCACGGCCTCCCCCCGCCCGGCCAGCGAAAGTCCCGCGCTCTCCCAGATCTGTCCCTCCGGACCGGCCACGGCCAAGAGGTCGACCTCGCCGTCGAGGCGCCAGGTGCGGGCCACGAGCGGCCGCTCGGCCGTCACGCGACCGCCCTATCGGACCGGGTGCCCACGATCAGCTGGGCCACCCCGAGCGTGAGCAGCTGGCGGTCGACCAGGTCGAAGCCCGCGTCGGCGAAGCACCGGAGCAGCTCGGCCGCCGGTGGCAGATACGCCACCGAGTCGGGCAGGTAGCGGTACGCGGCGGGATCCGACAGCCGTCCGCCCACCCAGGGCACTACCCGTCCGAAGTAGACGTGGTGTCCCCAGCGGAGCAGCGACTGGCGCGGCTCGGCCACCTCCAGCAGGGCCATCCGGCCGCCCGGCCGCAGCACTCGGGCGCACTCCTCGGCGAACGCCCGCAGCTCGACGACGTTGCGAAGCGCGAACCCGCAGGTGATGCCGTCCATGCTGGCGCCCCGGACAGGAAGTTGGAGTGCGTCGCCGTGGACGAGCGGTGCGCTTGTCCGGGCATGCACCAACATCCCCCAGGACACGTCCAGTCCGACGGGCCGATGGCCCGCAGACGCCAGCTCACGACACAGGTCGCCTGTCCCGCAGGCCAGATCGAGCACGCGGGAGCGGGGCGCCAACCCGAGGCTCGCCACCGTGCGGCGCCGCCAACGGACGTCGAGCCGGAACGTCATGATCCGATTGACGAGGTCGTAGCGCGGTGCGATGCGGTCGAACATGTCCCGCACCGCCACGGCCTTGGCCTCGCCGGTGGGCAGCGACGGCTCGCTCGTTCGGGGTCGGCGCACGAGCCGATCGTAGGACCCTGCTCCCTGCCCGAGCGGTCTCCGGGCCCGTTGGCCCGCAGGATCCCTTCCGGCTGATCGCGGCCAAGGCGGTCAAGGCGGCCAAGGCGGTCAAGGCGGTCAAGGCGGCCACGGGCCTCAGGCGTCGGCCAGCAACTCCGTCGCTCGGAGCACGTCCACCTTGCCGGTGGGCAGCCGGGGCAACTCGTCCACGATCACGAGACGTCTCGGCAGCTTGAACCGGGCCAGCTGCCCGCGGCAGTGCCGGCGGAGGCGCTCCAGTGACAGGGTCGCCCCGCCCCGCAACCGGACCACCGCGGCCACCACCTCGCCGAAGCGGGCGTCGGGCACCCCCACGACCACGGCGTCCCAGACCAGCGGGTGCGAACGCACCGCGGCCTCGACCTCGGCCGGGTAGACCTTCTCGCCACCGGAGTTGATGACCCGCTCGCTGCGACCGAGCAGCGTGACGGTGCCGTCCTCCTCCAGTCGGCCCACGTCGGTGGTAACCGCCCAACGCACCCCGTTCACCACGGGAAAGGTGGCCACCGTCCGCTGGGGATCGTTGCGGTAACCGAGCGGGATGTGGTTCTTGCGGGCCAAGCGTCCGACCAGAGGCGAACCCGGGTGAACGGGCTGCAGGCTCTCGTCGAGGACCGCACTGTCAGGGCCGAGCGCGAAGCGCGGCGGGCCAGTCGCCCTCGCGCCCGGCACGATCACCCGCCGACCCTGCCCGCCGGTCTCCGATGCCCCGTATCCGTCGACCACGACCGCCCCCGGCAGATGGTGGAGCAACCGCTGGGCCACGGCGTCCGACATGCCGGCCCCGCCCGACGCCACGACCATCAGCGAATCGAGCTGCCACCGCTCGGGCTCGGCATCGAGCAGGTCGGCCAAGGGCAGCGCGAAGGCGTCCCCCACGAGCACCAGATGCGCGGCCCGCTGGGCGGCGGTCAGCTCCAGAACGGCTGCCGGGTCGAAGCCCACGTCGCCCGCCAGCAGCACGGTGGAGCCGGCCAGAAGGATCGCCAGCGCCGCCCATTGGGCGGTTCCGTGCATGAGCGGGCTGGCCACCACCGTGCGGGCCGGCTCGGGCGCCAGGTGGCGGACCAGCTGCTCCGGCGTCTCGATGGCGGCACCGCCCAGGTTCCCACCACCCAGGGCGGCGAAGAACAGGTCTTCGTGACGCCACAGCACGCCCTTGGGTCGCCCGGCGCTGCCTCCCGTGTACAGCAGGAACCCGTCGTCGCCCGAGCGCTCGACCGCGGGACGGGCCGCCGGCTGGCCGTCGAGCAGCGCCTCGTAGTCCGCGCCGGCCAGCACCAGGTCGCGTGCGCCATCGGTGGCCTGGTGCAGCGCGTCGGCCAGCTCGGGCTCGCCGAGCACGAGGACGGGATCGGCATCGTTGAGCACGTAGCGCAGCTCGTCCACCACGTAGTGGCGGTTCACGTTGACCGGGATGGCCCGCAGCTTGAAGGCGGCCAACATCGCCTCGAGATACGCCGGCCGATTGCCGAGCGCCAGGGCCACTCGGTCACCGGGACCTACGCCACGATGGGCCAGGGCACCCGCCAGCCGGTTCGCTCGGGTCTCCAGCTCGTCGAAGCTGAGACGGCCTGCGTAGCCGTCGATGGCCACGCGGTCCGGGACCGTCTCGCACACCAACTCCAGGAGATCGGCGAGGTTGAAGGCCATGGCGGCCGAGACCGTAGCGAGCGGTTCTTGGCAGTGGCGAATGCCACACTACCGGCGGTCTTGTGCCCGTCCGGCGGCCCCCGAGCGGCCCTTCAGCATGCGACTTCCGGCGGCTGATCGGCCATCAAGATGGCCGTCCAAATTCCAAGCAGGCGGGTCCCGACTGGTAGAACAGCACACCATGCGTGTCGCCCGGAACCGCTGCCTCGCCGGCCTCTTCGTCCTCTTCGTCCTCATGGCCAGCGCCTGCCAAGGCGGGTTCCGGGGCGCCATCCCCTACACCGGGGACCCCAAGCCGCAAAACCTGCCCAAGACCATCACCGATGTGCTGACCCATGACTCGCAGAAGCGTTTCACCACGCTGCTCGACCTGGTCACCGCCGCGCGGGCGTCGGACGCCATCAATGGCACAGGGCCCGTGACCCTGTTCGCCCCCACCAACGACGCCATCCGGAAGGCCTACACGCCCGCCGAGCTCGAGGCGCTCAAGCAGGACATCACCGCCCTCAGCACGATGGTCAAGTCGCACATCGTCAACAAGGACGTCGTGTTCAGCAGGCCTTCATGGGTGAAGCCCGTCACCAACAACGGCACCACCGTGGACAAGGTCGACGGCAAGGTCTCGCTGCAGGATGCCGGCATGATCATCGTGACCACCGACACCCCCCTGGTGACCGAGGCCAACACCAGAATCGTTGCCAGCCCGGACAAGTCGGTGACCAAAGTGGCCGGGTCGACCCAGAAGGCTCATGTCAATCCGGCCGACGTGGAGGCGCCCAACGGCTGGATCCAGGTGCTGGACGACGTTCTGACCAAGTGATGCTCGGGCTACCGAGGCTCCGCCGGTGAGGCCCCGGACCGCCATCGACCGGTGTGGCTCACTTGAACCACACGCGCTGGTAGTCGCGGCTCATCGGGTGCAACAGCAGCGCCGCCCGGGCCACGGTGAACAGCGCCGTCACGAAGTGGTCGCCGAGGTTGGTGAGACTTCCGATGGCGATGAACAACAGGATCACCTCGCCGGACGTCAGCGCCACGCCGAGCTTGTACCCCCACTTGCGCTCGTTGGCGATGCCGAAGGCGGCCACCGCCATGCCCAGGAACGACAGCCGCCCGATGTTGAGGGCCAGGTCCGCGCCCACCCACCGGTACAGCTCGTAGAACGGCGTGTAGCTGTTGGCGTTCAACAGCGCCGCCAGCAACAAGCCGAAGGCCGCATTGAGGTACATCAGGATCACCGCGATGTGGAGCGTCTGCGGCTGGGACGGATTGGTCCACCGGCGGGTTTGCATGGTTCCTAGTGTGGCAGGAGTCGTTCTCGGAGCAGGAACAGGTCGACGGCTCCGACCGCTCACCGACATGCGCCCCAAGGTGCTGTGTCCGGTCGCCAACCGTCCGCTGGTCGATTGGGCCATCGATCGGGTGCGCGATGTGGCGCATGACGTGGCCGTCAACGTGCATGCCGGCCGTGCCCAGATGGAGGGACACCTGACCGGTCGTGTCCACCTCTCCATCGAGGACCGGCGGCCACTGGGGACGGCGGGCGCCCTGGGTGCACTGCGGAGTTGGTTGGACGGCCGGGCGGTTCTGACGGTCAACGGCGACACCTGGTGCCCGGCCCCGCTGGATCAACTGCTTTACCGCTGGGATGGCGAACGGGTGCGGGTCATGGTGGTAGGCGATCAGCCCCTCGGCCCGCGCTCTCTGGTCATCGGCTCGCTCACGCCGTGGTCGGCGGTGGCCGACATCCCGGCCCAGCCCCTCGGCCTGTGGGAACAGCTGTGGCGCGACCGCGTGCGCGACGGCACCTTGGAGACCATCGGCTGGTCGGGGCCCTTCGCCGACTGCGCCACGCCGGCCACGTACCTGGCGGCCAACCTGGCAGCGCTGGATTGGCTGACGCTCGAGCAGTTGGTGGATCAACAGGCCGATGTCCGGGGCCCGGTGGACCGGTCGCTGGTCGGGGCCGGAGCGACGGTTTACGGCAGTCTGGAGCGGGCCGTCGTCTGGCCCGGCGGTGCGGTCGCCCGGGGCGAGCGATTGGTCGATGCAATCAGGGCCGACCGGGGCCTTACCGTTCTCGTGCGCTGAGCTCAACCGGTGCGTCGGCCGCCAGCTGACCGCACGCAGCCGCGATCTCGGTGCCGCGGTTCCGCCGCACGGTGGCGTTGACCCCGAGGTGCGCCAAACGCTCAGCGAACTGCGCTACCCCCGCCGCGGGAGTGCCTCGTGTGGGCCAGCCCGGCGTGGGGTTGAGCGGGATGAGGTTCACGTGAGCACCCAGGGGCCGAGCCCGCTCGGCCAGCTCGGCAGCATCGCTGGGGCGATCGTTCACACCGTCGATCAGAGCCCACTCGAACGAAAGCCGGCGCCCTTTGGCGTCGAGGTACTGCCGGCAGGCGGCCATCAGCTCGTCGAGCGGATACCGCCGGTTGAGCGGCACCAGCTCGTCGCGCAACCGGTCATTGGCCGCGTGCAGGGACACGGCCAGATTGATCGGCTCGGGCTCCGTTGTCATGCGGCGGATGCCCGGCACGACCCCGACCGTCGACACCGTCAGGTGGCGGGCGCCCAGACCGGCGTGGTCGTGCAGGCGGCGTAGGGCAGCCCAGACCCGGTCGTAGTTCGCCAGCGGTTCACCCATTCCCATCAGCACGACGTTGTCGAGCCGACGCGGTCTCGCCCGGCGGATGGCCCGCATCACCTGCTCGACGATCTCGCCGCTGGTGAGGTGCCGTTGGAAACCGGCCTGGCCGGTAGCGCAGAAGCCGCAGGCCATGGCGCAACCCGCCTGGCTCGAGACGCAGACCGTGGTGCGCCTCGGGTAGTGCATCAGCACGCTTTCGACCCGGGCGCCATCACCTAGCGTCCACAGGGTCTTGACGGTGTCGCCGTTGTCGGTCGCCGACTCGGCCGCAGGATGCAGGGCCACGGGGGCCGCCTCGGCCAGACGAGCGCGCAGCCCCTTGGGCAGGTCGGTCATGTCGTCCGGGAGACGGGCCTGGCGGTACAGCCCGTCCCACACCTGACGGATCCGGTAGGCCGGCTGACCCTCGAGCAGGTGGCCAAGGCCTTCCTGGTCGAGGTCGTAGAGCGTGGGTCGGGTCTGCGCGGGTCGGGTCTGCGCGGGTCGCGTCTGCGTGGGACTCATCCGGGCTGCAACTCGATGGCGAAGGACCGGTCGGTCCGCACGATGTGGAAGCCCAAGCGGTCGTAGAGCTTCAACGCCGATTGGTTGTCTGCTTCGACGAACAGCATCCCGACCGTGGCACCTGCTTTGGCCAGGTGATCGAGCCCGGCCAGGACGAGGCCACGGCCCAGGCCCTTGCCCTCGAAATCGGGATGAATGCCAATCACGTGGATCTCGCCGAGGACCGGGTCCTCCTCCGCGAACAGCTTCGTCCAACAGAAGCCGGCCAGCCGGCCCTCGAGCTCCGTGAGGAGGAAGCCGGCCGGGTCGAACCAGGACTGCGCCTCGCGCTCTTCGAGCATGGCGCGGGTCATCTGTCCCTGCTCGGGATGGTTGGCGAAGGCGACGCGATTGACCTCGACCACGGCGTCTTCGTCCTGACCGGGGACGAAAGCCCGAAGGGGCAGGTCGTAGGGCTCATCCAGGGGAAGGGGGCGTTCCATCTGGTGCAGACCACGGTGGGGACTGAGCCCTGCCCGAGCGGCGAGCTCGGCGTGGCCGGGCGTGGCGTTGGCGGCCCATAGGTGGACGGGGCCGCCGCCCAACTCGGCCGCAGCCCGCAGAGCCCGACTGAGCAGCGGGGCGCCGATGTCGGCAAGCGAACCTTGTCTGGCCGGGTCCACCAGCACTTCCGCGATCCAGGTGGGGTCGGCCGCCGAACGGACCAGCTGGACATAGGCATCGAGCCGGGTACTTGTGCCAGCGGCGTGGGCGGCGCCCTCGTCGGCTGCCCAGGCGGTGGCGAAGTTCCCGGTGGATCCACTGATGAGCTCTGACCAGCCGTTGTCGCCGAGCGGTGTATGCCCCACATGACGCCCGGCGCGCTCGGCGAGATCCAGGACCGCGCGGGCGACGTCGTCGTCGAGAGCAGTAGCCGGCCCGTGCAATGCCATGGAGGGCCACGCTACCGACTCCGGTCGACAGGGCAGAGGTCTCCTGCGGCCCTACGCTGCCTGGCCGTGGGCAAGCCGAGGACGTTGAAGGGACGGGCGCTCGAAGTACATCGGCGGCTGGCGGAGATCTACCCCGAGGCGCTCTGTGAGCTCGACCATCGGGGCCCCTACCAGCTGCTCGTGGCCACGATCCTCTCGGCTCAGACGACCGACGCCCGGGTCAACACCGTCACGCCCGCCCTGTTCACGCGCTTTCCCGGACCGGAGGACCTGGCCAATGCCGATCCCGAGGAGGTCGAGCGGATCATCCAGCCGACCGGGTTCTACAAGGCCAAGACCCGCAGCCTCATCGGCATGGCGAAGCGCCTGGTAGAAGCATTCGGAGGTGAGGTACCGCGCAAGTTGGAGGACCTTGTCACGCTGCCGGGAGTCGGCCGGAAGACCGCCAACGTGGTGCGCTCGGTGGCGCTGGGCCTCCCCGGCCTACCGGTCGATACGCATGTGGCGAGACTGTCCCATCGGCTCGGGCTGACCGCGGAGACCGATCCCGTGAAGATCGAGTTCGCGTTGAACGACATGATTCCGCCATCGCAGCGAGGCGACTTCAGTCTGCGCCTGATCCTCCACGGACGACGGGTCTGTCTGGCGCGGAAACCTGCGTGCGAGCGGTGTGTGCTTGCGGACATCTGCCCGTCGTCGCGCGTACCGGTGAGCACGCCCAATCAGCGCCGCCGCCGAGTCCCTGAAACGACTGTTTCAGAGGCGTAAGTTGTGTGTGCGAAGTGTGACTTCCGGCTGACGAGCAATGCCTCTGGTGTCGTCGCCAAAGCAGATCTTTGCTGTTCGGACGGCCATTTTTCCCGCCGCTGAGCAAATTTCTGCGCCGGATCTTGCGCAATGGCCGGGGAGGTGTGGTTAGTATGGTCGTCACCAGGTTCCCGCCACCTGGTATCGGCGACATAGGGATCCGCCGCCCAGTGTCGCCCCGTCAGCGCCGCCATGAGCGGCGCTGACGCCGTTTTGCGGCGCTGATCCTTTACTCGCAGCGGGCCCGCGAGGGTCCCGCTGGTGCCGCCATGAGCGGCGCGGACGCCGTGTTTCTGGAAGCCGCACCCGAGCCCTGGGGTGTTCCGCCAGCGCCGGGGCTCACGCCTTTTGCGGCTATCGCCGTTCCAGGTCTTGAAGCAGGCGGTTCAATCGCCGAGCTCCCGAGCGCAGGTAGCGCTCGATCTCCTCCAGGGCGGCCGACGTGTCTTCGTGTTTGGCGGCGCGCTCGCTGTCTCCCATGGCCGTCAGTCGATCGATCAAGTCCTCGAGGGTGCTGCTGATGGACGTCAACGGCGGGATCAGCGGGCTGGACGGCATCCCCCACTTCTAGCCGGTGGGTATCAGCCAGCCGATGCGACCGGTCATCGGCGACGGTGCCGTGGCGCAAAGACATGATTCAACGAGGGCGCTCAGCATCGCCCGATACGTCGAATTTGATTCATCGAGGAAGCGTTGCCTGGGTGCCGCGGAAAGAGTGGTTGTACAGACACTCTCTGCGCTTGCCGGGCCGCATTCCGCAGGGAGAGGGCATGGCATCCCTCTCTCGCCCGGATAGGGCTTTCCCCGGTGACGAAAGACGGGTGTGGCGCAAGGCCCTCTTCGCCGATCGTGATCGGCTGTGGCCAATCGCAACCCGCTGGAGCACCAGAGCCCTGCGAGCCGGTAGGACCTCGCCCGGCTGCAGCCGTATGGACGACGGCGGGCCGAGGCGAGGCGCTTGGACCGGGCCGCGGCGCTGACCGAGCGTTTCCCCACCGGACAAACAGGTAGGGTAGCCGTCGCGAAAGTGCAGGTCGTGGCGCCGACGGATCCCGAGCAAGCGACCGGTCGTGGCAAGTTCGAGCGGTCGTCCCACCGCGTCGGACCAGTTCAGAGCCATTGCACCCGGCCCCCCCGGCCGCACGTTTCTCCACCGGAAAAACCTGTATGTGCACAACTGCAGCTGACCTGCTGATGCCGACTAAACCAAGCGATCGCTCGGCGAGTGCGCCACACATCCCGGCCCGCAAAGTCGCCTCTGCCTCCGCCACGACGGAGGTTGAAAGGTCTAGCCCGAACCCCCGCCCGCTCCCGGTTTTCCGGTGCGCACCCGACCCGGCCGTCCCGGTAGCGTCCCATCTGCCATGTTGAAGCGACTTGATCTGCGCGGCGTTGCGGGTGACCTCGAGGCCCACCTCCCGCGGCCCACGCTGGGCGGGGACGAGCCGGTCGAGGCGGTGCGGGCGATCCTGGCCGACGTCAAGGCCCGGGGCGACCAGGCCCTGCGGGACTACACGGCGCGATTCGACGGCGTCGAACTCGGCGCGGAGCTACGGGTGCCCCGCCAGGAGCTTCACGACGCCCTCGGTCGCATCGACAGCGCCCTGCGAGACGCCTTGGAGGAGGCGGCCGATTCCATCCGCAGCTTCCACGAGGGCCAGCTGCCCGTTGAACATCTCCATGAGCGGGGCGGCATCGCAGTCCGCGGCTACGCCCGCCCGGTCGATCGAGCGGGCCTCTACGTGCCCGGTGGTCGTGCCGTGTACCCCTCCACCGTGCTCATGACCGCAGTGCCGGCGAAGGTGGCCGGTGTGCCGGAGACGGTGCTCTGTGTCCCGCCCGACCGCAGCACCGGCCGCGTGCCCGACGCCACCCTGGCCGCCGCGGCCCTGGCCGAGGTCGACGAGGTCTATCCGGTCGGCGGCGCACAGGCCATCGGCGCCCTCGCCTTCGGTACTGAATCGATCCGGCCGGTCGACGTCATCGTCGGCCCCGGCAACGTCTACGTCGCCGTGGCCAAGCGCGAGGTGGCGGGCCAAGGCCGCGTCGCAGTGCCGTCCAGCTTCGCCGGCCCCTCCGAGGTTGTCGTGGTCGCCGACGCCTCCGTCCCGGCCGAATACGCCGCCATTGACCTCATCGTCCAGGCCGAGCACGGGCCCGGCGGCCTTTCGTGGCTCCTCACCTGGTCCGAGGCGGTGGCCGACCACATCATCGGGGTGATGGAGCAACTCGTCGAGAACGCTCCCCGCAAAGCGGACATCCTGTCCACACTCGACAGCAACGGCTATGCAGTGCTGTGCGACTCACCCGAACAAGCCATCGAGGTGAGCAACCTCATCGCCCCCGAGCACCTCGAGCTCCTGTGTGCCAACGGCGAGGCCCTGGTCCCGCTGGTGCGCAACGCCGGCGCCATCTTCTCCGGCGCGCTGGCGCCAGCCTCCATCGGCGACTACCTGGCAGGGCCCAACCACGTTCTGCCCACCTTCGGCTCGGCCCGATTCTCCAGCGCCCTCACCGTGCACGACTTCCTCAAGCACCTGCACGTGGTGACCGTCGACGAGTCGGGCCTCGAGCGGGTGGCGCCCCACGTTGTGGCTCTCGCCCGCGCCGAGGGCCTCGACGCCCATGCCCAATCAGTGCTGCTACGCCAGGCGCCACGATGAGCTCGACGAAACGGCCGCAGGTCCGGGCCGACCTCGGGCTGATGGAGGGGTACCACTCGCCGCAGGTGCCCGTCGAGGTGCGGCTCAACACCAACGAGTCGCCCTTCCCGCCGCCGCCCGAGTTCAGCGAACGGTTGGCGGCCGAGGTCGTCAACGTGGCCTGGCATCGCTATCCCGAGCGGTCGGCCTCGGCACTGCGCACAGGCATCGCCGCCCTGCACGACGTCAAGCCCGGGCAGGTCTTCGCGGCGAACGGCTCCAACGAGGTCCTGCAGACGCTGCTCCTTGCCTACGCCGGGCCGGGTCGGTCCGTGGCCACCTTCGAGCCCACGTACGCCCTGCACAGCCATATCGCCCGAATCACCGGAGCCACCGTGGTCGAGGGCGACCGAGGGAAAGACTTCGAGTTGCGGCTCGACGAGGCGGAGCGCGTTCTCGACCAGCACAAGCCGGCGGTGCTCTTCCTGTGCTCGCCCAACAACCCCACCGGTCTCCTCGAACCGCCAGAGCTCGTTCGAACGCTGGCCCAACGGGCGGCCGACGACGGCTTCGTCCTCGTGGTCGACGAGGCCTACGGCCAGTTCTCGCCCTGGTCGGCGCTCGAACTGCTCCACGACGACCTGCCATTGGTCGTCTCCCGCACGTACTCGAAGACCTGGTCGATGGCGGCCGCACGCCTCGGCTACCTGGTCGGGCCCACGTGGCTCGTCGACGAGCTCGAGAAGGTCGTGCTGCCCTACCACCTCGACGTCGTCACACAGCTCGCCGGCACGCTGGCGCTCGACTACGCGCCAGAGATGAGCGAGCGTGTCGCGGTGATCGTCGAAGAGCGGGGTCGGATCCAGGCCGCGCTGGCCGAGCTGCCGGTGCGCGCCTGGCCGTCCGCCGCCAACTTCCTGCTGTTCCGCCCGGAGGGGGGTTCCGGCGAGGCGGTCTGGCAAGGACTGGTCGAGCGCTCGGTGCTGGTGCGCAACTGCGCCTCCTGGCCCCGCCTGGAGGACTGCCTACGGGTGACGGTCGGCACCAGGGACGAGAACGACGCCTTCCTGGCGGCGTTGAAGGAGGTCTTGTCATGAGTGGGGGTGGATCATGAGCAGGGTCGGTACCCGGTCGCGCTCGACCAAGGAGACGACGGTCGAGGTCAGGATCGACCTGGACGGCGCCGGACGGGTCGAGGCAGCGACCGGCATCCCCTACTTCGACCACATGCTCGATCAGCTCGGGCGGCACGGCGGCTTCGACCTTGTCGCCAAGACGGTGGGGGACCTGGCGGTCGACACCCACCACACCATCGAGGACACCGGCATCGCCATCGGGCAGGCGCTGGCCGAGGCGCTGGGCGACAAGGCCGGCGTTCGGCGGTTCGCCTCCATCCGGGTGCCGCTCGACGAAGCGCTGGTCGAAGTGGTCATCGACCTCTCGGGACGCCCCTACCTGCACTACGAGGTGGAGTTCCCCGAGCACGAAATCATCTACGGACAGCCGCCCTTCGACGCCCAGCTGACGGAGGAGTTCTTCCGGGCGGTGGTCGTTGCTGCCGGCATCACCCTCCATGTGACCCGGGTGCGGGGTAAGAACACGCATCACATCGTCGAGGCGTCCTTCAAGGGAGTGGCCCGGGCGCTGCGCGACGCCGTGCGGGTCGAGGGCACTGGTGTGCCGTCCACCAAGGGGACGCTGTGACCTTCGTGGCGGTGCTCGACTACGGCATCGGCAACCTGCGTTCCGCCCAGAAGGCGCTCCAGCGGCAGGGGGCCGACGCCCGCCTGACCGCGGATGTCGAGGAGATCCGCCGGGCTGACGGTGTGGTGCTCCCCGGCGTGGGCGCCTTCGGGCGGTGCATGGAGGCCCTGCGCGAGGCCCGCCTCGACGGGGTGGCGCTCGAGGCCAGCGCTTCAGGCCGCCCGTTCCTCGGCATCTGCATCGGCATGCAGATGCTCTACGAAGCCTCGGAGGAGTCGCCAGGGGTCAAAGGCCTGGGCATCATGCCCGGGGTCGTGCGTCTGCTGCCCGAAGGGGTCAAGCGGCCGCAGATGCAGTGGAACCGGCTCGACATCCCCTGCCCGCACCCACTGTTCGAGGGTCTGCCCGAGCGGCCGTGGATGTACTTCGTGCACTCGTACGCCCCCTACGACCCTGACCATGCCGTCGCCACCTGCGACTACGGCGGCCCGGTCGTAGCCGCGGCTGCCCGTGACAACGTGTGGGCCACGCAGTTCCACCCGGAGAAGTCGGGCGACAATGGTCTCGCGCTGCTGTCGAATTTCCTCCGGGCGTGTTCGGCGCGCACGGTGGCCGCGTGACGGACTTCCGCCTCTATCCGGCCATCGACCTTCGCGGAGGCCGCTGCGTGCGCCTTTACCAGGGTGAATACGGCCGAGAGACCATCTACGACGATGACCCGGTGGCCCGGGCGCGACTGTTCGCCGACGCCGGTGCCCCGTGGATTCACGTGGTCGACCTCGACGCCGCCCGTACGGGGGAGCCGCTGAACCGGCCCACGGTGGCCGCCATCGCCAAGGCCGTAGACGTGCCGGTGCAGACCGGCGGAGGGGTGCGGACGGTCGAGGCTGCCCAGGAGCTGGTCGCCGCTGGCGTGGCCCGCGTGGTCGTGGGCACCGCGGCGCTCGAGTCGCCGGAGCTGGTGCCCACGCTCGCCCCGCAGCTACCGGTGGCCATCGGGCTGGACGTCCGGGGTCGAGAGGTCGCGGTCCGGGGCTGGGAGAAGGCAGCCGGTCTCGACCTGCTCGGCGCGGTCGACCGCTTCGCCGGGTTGCCGCTGGCAGCTTTCATCGTCACCCAGATCGCAGTGGACGGCACGCTGGCCGGACCGGACCTGGAGCTCTACGCCGAGCTGCTGGCCCACACCGAGGTGCCGGTGGTGGCCTCCGGTGGAGTGGGCTCGCTGGCCGACATCGCGGCGCTGCGCGACCTGCGACAGCCGGGACGCTCGCTCGATGGGGTCATCGTCGGCCGAGCGCTGTACGACGGAGCCTTCTCGCTGGTCGACGCGTTGGCCGTCGCCGCTGGAGGACCGGCGCCGTCCGGGTGACGGCCTATCAGCCCGCTGCCGGTTGCGGCTGGGCTGACGTCGCGTGACCGACGTAGACCAGGCCCAGCTGACCGGCAACGCTGCGGGGCTCGGCCCAGGCGATGGCCCTGGCGTCACTCGTGACCAGGACGACCTGTTGATCGGCAGCCATCCGTAGGACGGTCTCGAGCAAGCGGACCCTCTCGGTGGCCTCCAGGTGGAGGAAGGGCTCTTCGAGCACGAGCGGTAGGCGTTCGTGCTGCGGACCGACCGCCCGCAGCTCCAACAGCCGATGGACGACCAGACGGGCTGTGTCGGCGGGTGCTCCGCGCTCGCTCTTGAACTCGGCGCCCAAATGCTCGCTCGTGGTCTGCCGCCGATGGGCCAGCGTCTCGATCGCCGCCCGATTGGCCAGCGCCCACTTCACCGCCACGCCGCCGCTGAGCAGGCGCCAGCGCGTGGTCAACAGGTCGTGCTGGGCTGCCGTCTCCAGCACCGCAGTACGGGCCATGTCGTCGGCCAACGGCCCGCTGCGGAGCTCAAGGGCCAGACGTGAGGACTCGGGGAGCGCGGCGCGCATCCGGCGTTCCTGGCGCTTGGTCGCCGAGAGATGCCGACGATCGGCGAGCGCCACGACGAGGGACACGACAGCCAGAAGCAACAGCGCCTTGGCTGTCCAGTTGTTGTCCTGAAGCACGCCATTGAGCGCCAGCAGCAGCAGGCCGACTCCCGTGCAGGCGCCGGCGACGAGCAGCCCGAGCCGCATCACGCTCCGGTGTGCCTTGGCGGCCAGCTCCACCTGGCTGCGCGCCTCGTCGGCCAGCTCGATGGCCCGGGCATGCTGCACGACGAGCGCGCCGTTCGCACCGTGTCCCCCTTGCGGGCCGTGGGCCGCCTCGCCCGCATCGCTGTTGCTCCGGCCCCCGACTGCTGGTTGGTCAATAAGCGCAGCCGTCGCTTCGGCCAGACGCCGCTCGGCGGCCGCCAACTGGTCTGCCAGCTCCCACAGCTGGGCCTGGTCCAGGGTGGCCAGGTGGTGGGCCAGACGATGGTCGTCCGTGCCGGAGTCGTCGGCGTGCTCGACCTCGTAGGGGCCGAGGTGCATGAGCCGCAGCCCGGCGGTCCGGTCGATGCCGGATCCACCCAGAAGGTCGACCGACCCCCCAGCTCGGGTGAACGAGGCGGTGACCTCTCCGCCGGCATCGGCGTCGATGACCCGGTGAGGCGAGGCCGCCGGGCGGAAGACCACGAGGTAGTGGCCGTTGCGGTCGGTGAGCTCCAGATGCACGCCGTCGCGGTCGCCACCGAGGCTCTCCAGCAGGCCGCTTACGAAACGGGTGCGGTAGCCGGGCTCGCCGAGCGCGACCACGGTGAGACCGGGATGGAAGTCGGCTGAGACGGATTGCTCACCGTCGTCGATGACCAGCCGTTGTAATTCCAAGTCTCGTCCACCCTGCCATGCGTCGTCCGGAACTTACCGGTCGTCGACTGAGCTGTCGCATCACCCCTGTTCAGCAGGGGAGTGGTTCCCCAACCACCGCGCGACGGAACATCCGCGCCCACCGGTAGCCCGGCCGGGGGCTGCGCAACCACGGCCGTATAGCCTCCGCCTGTGCGCACGATTCGGGTCATCCCCTGTCTCGATGTCGATAGGGGACGGGTGGTCAAGGGCGTGAACTTCGTCGACCTGCGTGATGCCGGCGACCCCGTCGAACTGGCGTCCCGTTACGACGCCGAAGGTGCGGACGAGGTGGTCTTTCTGGACATCACCGCCAGCTCGGACGCCCGGCGCACGATCGTCGACGTCGCCCGACGCACAGCCGAGCAGGTGTTCATTCCCTTCACGATCGGCGGCGGCGTCCGGGCCGTGTCCGACGCCCGCGAGCTGCTCCGCGCGGGTGCCGACAAGGTGTCGATCAATACTGCGGCGGTTGATCGGCCGCAGCTGGTGCGCGAGCTGGCCGTCGAGTTCGGCGCCCAGTGCGTGGTGGTCGCCGTCGATGCCCGGCGCACAGCTGGGCAGCCTTCGGGCTTCGGCGTCTACACGCACGGCGGCCGCGTGGCCACCCCGCTCGACGCCGTCGACTGGGCCCGTCAGGTGGAGGATGCCGGCGCCGGCGAGATCCTGCTCACCTCGATGGATCGCGACGGCACGCGCGACGGTTTCGATGTGGAGCTCACCCGGGCCGTGGCCGACGCGGTCGGCATTCCGGTGATCGCCTCGGGTGGCGTGGGGACGCTGCAGCATCTGGTCGACGGGGTGATCGAGGGGCACGCCGATGCGGTGCTGGCCGCCTCCATCTTCCATTTCGGTGAGCATCGGGTGGGCGAGGCCAAGCAGGTGTTGGCCGACGCCGGCCTGGCCGTCCGCCTCTGATCGATCCCCGCTACTCCCGCCCGATACGCCACCCGATCAGCCCAGCTCCGAGGCAAAGCCGTCCGATCAGTTCAGCCGATCAGCCCAGCTCGGAGGCAAAGGCGACCACCTGCTCGGCGATCTCGCCGGCGTGGCCCCACACGAAGTGGTCGGCTCCCGCAATCGTGGTCACCGTGGTCGACGTCCACCCCGAGGTGGCCTCGCTCGCCGACGCAGGCGGGCGGAACTGGTCGTGCTCGGGCACCAGCAGCAGCTTCCGACGGGGGTCGGCGGGGGCGGCCATCTCGTCCACCGGCACCAGCCGGAGGGGTGGGGCGACACAGACCCAGCCGGCGTGGCTCGGCTCGCCGACGCTGAGGCTCATGTCGGCGCCGAACGACCAGCCGCAGAAGAACACCGGTGTGCCGGCAGGCACCTCGGCCGCCGCCGCCCTCAAGGCCGCGGCCGCGTCCAGACGCTCGCCTCGTCCTTCGTCGTGAGTGCCCGTCGATCCGCCGACACCTCTGAAGTTGAAGCGGAACGCACCCACGTTCTTCCTGGGCAAGAGGCCGAAGAGCTCGTCGATGAGCCCGGCGTCCATCGAACCGCCGTACAGCGGGTGCGGATGGGTGAGCACCGCCAGGGCACGGGCGTCGTCGGGCAGGTCGACCTCGGCCTCCAGCCGCGTGCCGTCGGGAACGTCGACCGTGAGGTGTCGGACGGGCATGGCGCACCCTAACCCAGCAGGCATCAACCGGTCCCCGGGCCGAGTCCTCCCCTCGATCGGCGCCGGGCGGCGCACCCACAGTGCTGCGCTATTCCCGCCTGGACGGCCGGCTGGAGTACGTTCGAGGTGTGACCAGCCCTTCCACCGATGAGGCGATTCAGTCCACCGAGAAAGCCGCTCAGTCCACCGAGAAAGCCGCTCAGTCCAACGAGAAAGCCGCTCAGTCCACCGAGAACGCCGCGGTGAAGGAGCGGTACACACGCGGGCGGCACACGGCCGAGGGTCAGCCGATCCGGATGCTGAACGACCGCATCCTGGTCAAGATCGAGATGGCCGAAGGCGAGCGGCGCTCCTCCGGGGGCATCCTCATCCCGGCAACCGCCCAGGTCGGCAAGCGGCTTGCATGGGCGAAGGTCGTGGCCGTGGGCCCGAACGTGCGGGCCATGCAGGCCGGCGACAAGGTCTTGTTCAACCCGGAAGACCGCTACGAGGTCGAAGTCCGGGGCGATGATTACATCATCCTGCGAGAGCGCGACATTCACGCCGTTGCGGCCGACCGCCTCGAGGAATCCGCCCCGGGTCTGTACATCTGAGCCAGCTGCTCAGGGTCCGAGCCATCTCCTCAGATCCGAGCCATCTCCTCCCGCGCCTCACCAGGAGACGGCACTTGGTCATCGGAGCAGTTCCACGACGTTGCGCACCAGCCGAAGTCCGGCCGCGTCTGTCAGCGACATGATCGATTCCGGGTGGAACTGCACGGCGGCCACGGGCAGGCTCTCGTGCTCGATGGCCATGATGACGCCGTCGCGGCTGCGGGCGGTCACGCGGAGGCACGGGGGCAGCACGTCGTCCAAGGCGAACAGCGAGTGATAGCGCCCGGCGAGGAACTCGTCGGGCAAGCCCTGGAACACTCGACCTTCCGGGGCCTCCAAGCAGATGGTGGACGATTTGCCGTGCATGGGGTAGTCGAGCTGCCCGAGCCGGCCGCCGAAGTACTCGACGATCCCCTGGAGGCCGAGGCACACCCCGAAGACCGCCTTGCCGGCGCCCAGCGCCGCCTCGATGGTCGCGCTCATGTCGAACTCCTCGGGCCGACCGGGCCCGGGCGACAACAGGACCAGGTCGCCAGGGGCCTCGGCCAGCTCCTCGGGTCCGAACGATCCTGCACGCCACGTCGTCAGCTCGGTCCCCACGCAGCGGAAGTAGTTGGCCAGGGTGTGCACGAAGCTGTCCCGATGGTCGATCAGTACCGCCCGGCGGTTGGCCGCCACCGCCCGCAGCGATGCCGCCTCCTCGCGTTCGGGGGACGGATTCCGGACCACGTCGAGGAAGGCCGAGGCCTTCAGCTCGGTCTCTTCCTCTTCCGCCTTCGGGTCCGAGTCAAAGAGGAGGGTGGCGCCCACCCGGACCTCGGCCATGCCGTCCTTTACCCGGATGGTCCGCAGCGTGAGGCCGGTGTTCATGTCGCCGTCGAAGGCGATCATGCCGACCGCGCCCCCGTACCACGCCCGGGCCGACCGCTCGTGGCACTCGATGAAGGCCATGGCCGGCAGCTTCGGGGCACCGGTCACCGTGACCGCCCAGGTGTGGGTCAGGAAGGCGTCGAGGCAGTCCAATCCCTCGCGCAGCCGTCCCTCCACGTGGTCGACGGTGTGGATCAGCCGCGAGTACATCTCGATCTGGCGACGACCGATCACCTGGACCGAGCCGGGCTTGCACACCCGTGACTTGTCGTTGCGGTCGACATCGGTGCACATGGTCAGCTCCGACGCGTCCTTCTCGGAGTTGAGCAGCGCCAGGATCTGCTGCGCATCGGACATCGGATCGTTGCCTCGGGCGATGGTGCCCGAGATCGGACAGGTCTCCACCCGGTCCTCGTCCACCCGCACGTACATCTCCGGCGAGGCGCCGACCAGGTATTCGGCCTGGCCGAGATTGATGAGGAAGCCGTAGGGCGAAGGGTTGCGCTCCTTCAGCCGGGCGAACAGCTCGGAGGGCGGAGCGGGGCACGACTCGATGAACATCTGCCCGGGGACCACTTCGAACAGGTCGCCGCGAGCGAAGTAGGCCTTGGCCTTCTCGACGAGTTGGGCGTACTCGCCGGGCTCGTGGTCGCAGGTCCGAACCCCCGAGCTGTCACCTTTGTAGGGCGACGCTTCGGTCGCCCGGGAGAGCCCCGCGGTGGTGAGCCGGTCGATCTGGAACTCGTAGCGGAAGCGCTCGGCCCGGCTGCGCTGGTGGTCGACCACCAAGACCTCGTCGGGCAGGTAAAGAACCAGGTCACGCTGGTCTTCGGGCCGGTCCAGCCGCAATGGCAGCGGTTCGAACTGGAAGGCCAGGTCGTAGCCGAAGGCGCCGTAGAGGCCGAGGTGGCCGTCCTCGGACGAGCCGAACAGCCGCATGAGCTCGCGCACCACCGAGAACACGGACGGTTGGCGCGACCGCTCTTCCTCCTCGAAGCGGCGGGCGGGGGCGGCGATCACGCCGTCGACCCGCTCCGATTCGACAGCCAGGTCTTCCACCGCGTCGAGGCGGCGCAGCCCGGGGACGATGCCACCGAGCAGCAGACGGCCCCGGTCGTTGAGCGGCTCGAGGCTGAACTGACGGCCGGTGGCGGTGAGCACGAGGGGCGGGTCGACGAACCCCATGTCCCAGCGGGTGTAACGGCCCGGGTACTCGTAGCTCGATGAGTAGAGCGCGCCGCGCCGTTCGTCGAGCGCTTCGATCAGCGCCGGGATGTCAATGGACGCGTCGGCCGCCGCGACGGCGCGGTGAACGGTGATCCCCCCGCCGGTCCGGTAGGTGATGGTCTCGCTCATGTCTCCCCGATCATCGGCCTCGACCGGGGCTTCGGAAAAACCGAAAAGCCGCCCCGATCGAGGCGGCTCCGTCCGTACGCGTGCGTCAGAGGCCGCCTCAGCTCAGCGACCACCACCAGCTGTTCACGGACCCCGGTGCGTGCACGTCCGGTACTCAAGCAGACCAGCGGTAGGCGCGCAAGCGCACACGGCTGCATCGAGGCCTTTGAATCGAGTCCTTTGAACAGCACACTCGCCAGTCATGGAGCCCGGATAGGCCGTCCCGGTGCGCGAGCATGGCCAAATGGATGTCACCGCCGATTACGTCGCTCTTCGCCGCGAGGTGGGCGCCACCGAGGTGCCCCGGGACGCGGTCCGGGTGGCGGGCCCGGACACCATTAGCTACCTGCAGGGACAGCTGTCGCAGGACATCCTGCCGCTCGCCGTGGGTGGCTCGGCGTGGTCGCTCCTCCTCCAGCCGCAGGGCAAGCTCGACGCCTGGGTGCGGGTCAGCCGCCTGGCGGACGACGAGGTCGTGCTCGACATCGACGGCGGCTGGGGCGAGGCGGTCGTCGCGCGGCTCAATCGCTTCAAGCTGCGCACGAAGTGCGAGATCGAGCAGCTCGGGGGCTGGCGCTGCATCGCCGTGCGGGGCCCCGGCACGCCGGCGGTCGCCGTGAACAACTCGGGCGCCTTGGTGGTGGCGGATGCGGGCTGGCCCCACCTGCCTGGTATCGACCTGCTCGGTCCGGACGTCGCGCTGCCGGTGGGCGTGCGTGCCTGCGGACGCGAGGCCTACGAGAGCGTGCGCATCGAATGCGGCGTACCGGCCATGGGAAGCGAGCTCGACACGTCCACCATCCCGGCCGAGGCGGGCATCGTGGAGCGCTCGGTGAGCTTCACCAAGGGCTGTTACACCGGTCAGGAGCTGGTGGCCCGCATCGATTCCCGGGGCAGCAACGTCCCCCGCCACCTGCGGGGAGTGGTGATCGGCACCAATGTGCTGCCCCCGGCCGGTGCGACCGTGCACCTGGCCGATGGCACGGAGGTCGGCCGGCTCACCAGCGTCGGGGAGTCACTCGACCTGCGGGCTCCAGTGGCGCTCGCCTCTGTCAAGCGGGTGGTCACACCGCCCGCCGATGTCATCGTCCGGTGGGAGGAAACGCAGGTTCCGGCGCAGGTGAGGTCGCTGCCGCTGTTGTAGCCGCCGGGGCACCTGCGCTCTCACCATCTCTGGCGGGGCCGGACAGCGGCAGCCAGACGACCATCCGCGTCCCGCGGGGCTCGGCCGACCGAGCCTCGACGGTTCCTCCCAATGCAGTGACCAGCTCACGCACGATGGCCAGGCCCAGACCCGAGCCGGTCTCCGTCCTCGTCGGCCTCGTGCTGGAGACGTACAGCCGCTCGAAGACGTGAGGCGCGTCCTCGGGGGCGATGCCTGGGCCGTCGTCGGT